>VBKI01000053.1 GCA_005879535.1 Deltaproteobacteria bacterium
CGAGACGCACCTCGCTGACAACGAGTTGGTCCACCTGCCGCTGCGTTCGGTCACTGCCGCCAGGATCGAATCCTATCTGCAGGGCAAGGCGGCCGACCTCGCTCCCGCCTCACTCAATCAGCTCCGCGGCATGATCCGCACCGCCTGGAATGCCGGTCGCCGAGCTGGCTTCTGCGCGGGGGCAAACCCCGTCGCGGACGTCAAGCTCCGCCGCGTCCCCAAGCGTAAGCCGACGTTCCTCGAGGCGCACGAGGTGGCGCCCGTACTCGAGCAGATCGCCGAGCGCTGGCGGCCCTTCTTCGCGACGGCCATCTACACCGGCCTGCGCAAGGGCGAGCTGATCGGGCTGCGCAAGAGCGATATCGACCTGCACCGTCTGCTGCTCACGGTGCGCAGCAGCTACGACCGGACCACCAAGGGCGCGCACGAGGAAGCGATCCCCATCGCAGCTGAACTCGTGCCTTACCTCGAGCGTGCTCTCGACCAGTCGCGCAGTGAGCTCGTCTTTCCCGGACCCGATGGAAAGATGCTCAGCGAGCACACTCCGGTCGGCGACATGCTTCGTCGCGCGCTCTGGGGCGTGCTGGAATCGTCACGGGATGGCGCCACGTCTGCCGCTGGTGCAAGCGCGAGGAACACCACGCCGACGATGCGCAGCGCTTCTGCACCACCTGCGTGCGCCAGGAGCGGCCCGGGTTTCCCAAGCGCGGCCGCAAGCTGATGGCCATTCCCATCCCACGCCGCGTGCGCTTCCATGACTTGCGCCACACCACCGCGAGCTTGCTGCTCGCCGCCGGCGCCGACCTGTACGCCGTCGCACGCATCCTGCGGCATACCGATCCGAAGCTGACCTTCGACGTCTACGCGCACCTCGTCCCTGGCTACCTGGCTGGGGCGATCGGCCGCCTGCAGCTCGGTCTTCCGCCGCCCGCGCCGACAAATTTTGGTGCACCCGTGGTGCACAGGTCGCGAAAGGCGGCCGAAGCGGTGATCGACGCACCGACAAATCGCCCGGGTTTCCGCGATCGCAGAGTGGCGGGCGCTACTGGATTCGAACCAGTGGCCTTCGGCTTCGGAGACCGACGCTCTATCCAACTGAGCTAAGCGCCCGCAGGCGGCGGTGTGTACCCCGCCGGGACGGCAGTGGCAAGACTGAATGGCGCTGCTGCGGTGCGCCCGGAAGGCGACGCCGCCGCGAGGGCGAGAAGTGCCGAGCACAGCCACCAATAGTTGCAGAACGACTGCTTGTTCCAGATCAGCACCCCCGCCCATGCGGCGGCGGCGGCAGCGCACGCCAGCGGCAGCTCGAGACGCCGGCGGGCGCAGAAGGCGAGCACCGCCGCTCCGAGCACGACGCCTGCGAGCGCAATGGCCTGCACCGAAGGACCCGCGAGCCGGACGCCCAAGGCCGTCAGCGAGAGCGAGTCCGCCCGGAAACCCTGGACGAAATGGAAGCGCACCAGCCCACGCCAGAAGCCCGCGGGATCGGGAAGGGCAAACGGCACGAGCAACGCGAGCAGCACGGCTGCCGCCACCCAGAGACTGCGCCGGCGCGGCATTGCGAACGCGAGCGGGACGACGAGGAAGAGCGAATACTGCTTGCTCGCCACCAGCAGTCCCAGCGCCGCGCCGACGAGCGCCCAGTGCGCGCCGCGGGCAATCGCGTACACCGTGAGCGCGAAGCAGAACAGCACCAGCGGCTCCGTCCACGCCTGCTCGAGCACGAACATCGTGCGCGGCTGGAAGAGCACCAGCGCCGCGGCCAGCTCGCCGGTGTTCCCCGGAGCGGCGCGCGCGATGAGCCACGCCGCCGCCACCGTCAAGGCGAGGAGCGCATAGCGGACGTCGCCGAAGGCGGCGAACGCCGGCACTCCCGCGAGCAGCGTCAAGGGCGGATAGGGAAAGGCGGCCACGCGCTGTCCCTGCAGCAGCTCCGGAGCGTACGGCGCCAGCGCATTCGGACCATAGATGTCCGGATACGACGCGGAGTACGGATTCGCGCCGTGCAGCAGCGCGTCCGCCCCGCCCTGCTGGAAGACCCAGACGTCGATCCACGGCCGCGGGCTCGCGCGGAGCACCACGATGCCCAGCAACAAGAAACAGAGAAGCAGAAGCAGGAAGCGCGCGCGGACCAGCGACGCGCGCAGATGGATGCACAAGTACGCCGAGAGGACCACCAACGAGATCAGCGCGAACCAGCGAAAGCCGCCCTGGAACGCTCGCGGATCCGCGTAGTAGGTCGGCGTCGTGAAGAGATGGCAGGCAAGCCCCGCCGCACACCCCGCGCCGAGCACCGCTTGCGCCGCGACCGGGTTCTCCAAAGCCGCGCTGCGCTTGCGCCAGACCACGCCGATGAGCGCCGCGATCGTCGCCAGCGTCACCAGCGCCAGCGCGCGCTCGTCGTACGTTCCGCTGGAGATCTGTAACGCCAGTGCGACGGCGAGCGCCGCCAGCGCAAACAGCGCCGCGGGACCCGTCACTTCTCTCCCATCCGGACGATGAGCGCGAACTCCTTCTCGCCGACCGGCTGGACCGAGAGACGCTGCCCTCGCTGCACCAACGGCATGTTCGAGAGCGCCTTCGTCTCGCGGATCTCCTGCAGAGTGATCGGGTGCGCCAGCTTGTGCACCGCCTTCACGTCGACCTGGAACCAGCGCGGCGCTCCCGGCACGCTCTCCGGGTCGTAGTGATCGTTCTGGGGATCGAACTGCGTCGGGTCCGGATATCCCTCGCGCGCGACTTCCGCGACGCCCACCACGGCCGGCGGGTCAGCGCTGGAATGATAGATGAGGACCCCGTCGCCCTTCTTCATCCCGTCGCGAAGAAAATTGCGCGCCTGGTAATTGCGGACGCCGTCCCAGCCGCTGGTGCGGTTCGGGGCGCGCATCAGGTCGTCGAACGAGAAGACGTCGGGCTCCGTCTTCAGCAGCCAGTGCGCCATCACCTGGCCCTGGCTCGCCCCTGCGGCGCCGGCCCGAACTTCCATCCCTCCTCATGCTGCCACTGCAGCTCGTCGTCGACGGAGAAGGCTAGGTACCAGGGCTTGATCGGCAGCACGTTGTAGCGCCCGTCGATGAACAGCGAAGGCGTGCTCTCGACGCCCGCGGCGAGCCCCTCGCGGCGATTCTTCTCGACCTGATCGTCGAATTTCCCGGCGTACACCTGCTTCAACATCTCGTCCCCGTCGAGGCCGACCTCCTTCGCGTACGCCTTCAGATTTTCGTCCTCGAGCTGCTCCTGATGCGCGAACAGCGTCGCGTTCAGCGGCCAGAACTTCCCCTTGGAACGCGCATACTCGGCGCACGCCGCGGCGATGCGCGCCCGCGGGTGGGAAGTGAATGGGAAATACTTCGCGCAGAGCCGGGCCTTCCCCTTGCGCGCCTTCTCGACCAGCTCCTCGAGCGGGGTTACCGCCAGGGCGCAGTGCGGGCACTGGTAGTCGCTGAACTCCACGAGCGTGACGGGCCCTTTGCCGTCGACGGGACAGGCGGCGGCGTTCAGACGAACGCGCCGGCCGGGATCGAACGAGGCGTAATACTGCTCGACCAACTGCACGATCGGCGTCGCCGGATGGCCTTCGCTCGCGAGCTGCTTGACCAGCGCCGCCATCCGCACGGCGTGCGGATCCGTCTGACCAGCCGCGAGGCACTTGGCGAGCGTGTCCTGACAGCCTGCGTAGTTGAACACCTCAGTGGCGACGTCGAGGAAAACGCCGCGCTGCGCGTGTGTGAGATCGGCGAGATCGGCGCGCGGAACGATGTTGCGGGCCTGCTCCGCGGTCACCGGATTCGACTGCGCCATCGCCGCGGACGCCGCAAGCGACAGCAAGACGAAGAAGCGCATGGGCACGCGTTTATACCAGACCGGGGAGTGGCGCACCGTCGAATCCGGGGAACACGCGCCGCACGTCGCGAACGCCGAGCTGGGCCTTTGCCGCCGCGGCGAGCAAGCTGCGCAAGTCCGTGGTCACCGCCAGGTCGCGGCCCTCGTATAGCCGGTTCTCTTGAAGGCCGGGCCAGATGCCGTGAATTCTCCCTCCGCGGACGCCGCCGCCGAGCACGAACGCGATGCTGGCGTGCCCGTGATCCGTGCCGTTGGCGCCGTTCTGCCGCACGGTGCGGCCGAATTCCGTCGCGGCGATCAGCATCACGTCCGAGGCGCGGCGGCCCAGATCGCGCTGGAAGGCAGCCAGCGATTCCGCGAGCCGGCGCAAGCCGCTCTCCAGGCGGGCCGGCTGCGCGGCATGCGTGTCCCAGCCGCCCGCGTCGAGGCAGCCGATCCGCAGCCCGACGTCCGCCTTGATCAGTCGGGCGAGCTGCCGGAGCGGCTGCGAGAGAGGGGCTTTCGGGTAGTCGGGCGCCGGACCCTCGAGTCCGCCTTCCAACTTCCCCTCGAGGAGCTGCAGCGCGGCGAACGCCTCCTTTCCGGAAGCAGCCACCGGCTCGTCGGAGTGCAAGCCGTACATCGCGTCGAATGCGGCCTGCGCCTCGATGCGACCCTTCTTTCCCGCCGGCGCTCCCGCCAGCGCGTGCAGACGGAGCTGGTCGAGCGAGGAGAACGCGAGAGCGCCGCGCGCACCCTGCAGGGACCGCGGCAGGCGCTGAGAGACCGCGACGGCCTCCACCAGCGACGGATTCCGGATCTCTGCGAGCGAACGCGCGAGCCAGCCGTCCGGCGTCCCTTTCACACCCGGGGTGCCCAGCTCGAGGAAGTCCTGCGCGTCGAAGTGCGATCGCGTCGGATCCGGCGAGCCGATCGCGTGGACGATGGCGAGGGAACCGTCGCGCCAGAAGGGCAGCAGCGACTCCATCGAACGATGAAGCGCGAATCCCGGAACCCCGAGATCCGCCATGTCCTCACGGCGCGCGAGCTGCGGGCGCAGCGCGTACAGCCTCGGCTCGTCCACCGGAGGCACTGCGTGCAGCCCGTCGAGGGCGCCGCGGAGAAAGAGGAACACGAGGACCTTGCTGCCGCCGGTCTCCTGCGCGAGGGCGCGACGAGTCCAGACCGGCAGAAACGAGCCTGCCGCGACCAGGGCGCCGTGCTTGAGGAGGAATCGCCGGTTCACCTCATCTCCTCTGCAGCTCGGGAGCGCCGAGCAGCAGTCCCACGGCGCGCGCGGGCACCAGATCGGGCGGAGCGGGAGATCGGCGCAGCTCCTCGAGGATGTAGGCGCGCGTCTTCTCCGAAAGCTCCGTTGCGCCGAGCCGCGCTGCGACCTTCTGCACCGTCTCTTCCGCGGTGGCGGCCTGCAGTGGCGCCAGATCGAGACGCGTGCCAGGCACCTTTCCGTTCGCGAGTTGAAGACCAAAGTCGATGCGGGCGAGGAGCGCTCCGGAGGTGAGCCAGGTCTGGGCCCGGTCGGGATAGCCGGTCGGGGCCTGCGCCGCATAGAGCGGCTCGCCGATGCGCGCCACCACCTTCGCGAGGGCCTGCGGATCGTCCACTGCCGCATCGAGAGCGCGCAGTGACGCGGCCACCAATTCCAGCGGCGAGCGAACCTTCGCGCGAAGCGCCGTGCGGCTCCAGAACTCGGGCGATTCGAACAGGGTGCGCAACATCGAGCGGATGTCGCCGGCGGTGCGCAGATACGTGACCGCGACGCGATCGACGAGCGCGTCCGGCGGTTCGTCGCTCACGAACCTGCGGGCCAGCTTCTGGGCGATGAATCGCGCCGTCGCGGGATGGGCGGCGAGGACGTGCAGCACCTGCTTCGCATCCTCTTCGCCCCGACCCGGTGGAATGAGTAGCCCGAGCACCACCTTGCTGCCGAAATCGTGCACCGCGGGCCGGAAGACGAAATGCGGATTCGTCCTCGGCTCCGCGACGGTCCACCCGGTAAAGCAGCGGGCGACCTCGACCACGTCCTCTTGCGTGTACCCGCCGTCGACGCCGAGCGTGTGCAGCTCGAGGAGCTCGCGGGCATAGTTCTCGTTGATTCCGCGGTTCTGCTTCGCGCCCGGACGGGGGACCGCCGAGCGCCAGTTGTCGAGGTAGATCAGCATGGCCGGGCTATGCGCCGTGGCCTCGAGCAGCTCGGGGAAGCTTCCCAGCGCGTGCGCGCGGATGACGTTCTGCTCGTAGTCGGGAAGGAGCGCCGCCTCCTCGTGCTTCCCGGCGAAGACGTTGAAGTGATTGAACCAGAAGTCGGTCATCACCTCCTTGAGCTGCCGCCGCGAGAACACCGCGCGCATCAGCTTGGCCTGCGCGAGCTGGGAGATCGCGTCCCTCTTCAGCGATCCATTGCGCATCGGTTCCTGCGGCTCGCCACCGTCGGGAGGAGGAGGCGCGTCTTCGACCATCGCGGCTCGCTTGCGCATCTGGCGCTGCTCCACGAGCTTCTGCACCAGTGCGTCGGGACCTTCCCGGAGCAGGTCGAATCGCTGAAGCTTCTGCTCGAGCAGAGCGTCGTCGAGGCGCTCCGGGTGCAGCTGCTCCTCGACGAAGGCGGCAATCCCCACGCTCTGCGCACGCAGCCGATCTTCCGGCCGCGCACCGAACGTAGTGCGCGAGAGGATGTGCTCGATCATCTCCGGGGCAGTCAGCGGCGGCGCACCCGGGGCGGCTGCCTCTTGCGCCGCCGCTTCCGGCGCCTCCGCGGCGAGCGCAGGTGTGAGGTCCTTGCGCGCCGCATGCGAGCAAGCCAGCACCAAGGCGCAGAGCAAGGCGGGACGCGCCATCGACATCCCAGACACGACGGACGTCTGGGTGGTGAAATTCAAAGCCGCAGCATCCGGCGCGCACGCTCCAGCGCGCGGGAAGCCTCGTCGACCTTGAGGGCGAGCGCGACGCCCAGGTACGTCGCGCCGAAGATCGCGAGCACCACGACAGCCCGAATCACCGGATGCACGGGAGGGAGGGCAATCTTCACCAACAGGCCGGCCGCGGTCGCTGCGGCAGCCGAAGCCCAGAGGCGGGGGAGCAGGCCCTTCGGCAGATGGCAGGGCCCGATGCGTGCGCCAATCCCGCGGCGGAGGAGCGCAAACTCGATCCAACCGGCAACGCCTGCGCTGCCCGTCAGGCCAAGCGCGCCATAGCGCAGGTCGATGTGCAGGAGCCGCGGCACCCAGAGGCCGAAGAAGACGCCCAGCGCCGCGGTGAGCACCACTCGCAGCGTCGCGTAGCGCAGAGGCGTTCGGGTATCCCGCAGCGCGTAGAAGGCGCTCGAATAGAGCCGCGCCATCGTGGCCGCGAGCAACCCGACGGTGCTGCCGATGAGGAACAACCAGACGTACTGCGTGTCGCGGGCGCGAAAGTTGCCCGTCTCGAAGAGGGCAGCGCAGATGACGTCGCCGAGGGCAAGGAACGCGGCCACCGTCGGCACCACCGGAAACGCGATGGTCCGCAGCCCTGCCTCCGTCTGCGCATGCAACTTCTCGCGCACGTCCGCATCCGCCGACATCGACGGCAGCGCGGCGGCGCTCACCGCCATGCCGAACAGCGAGACCGGCAGCAGGTAGACCGTCTGCGCGTAGCCGAAGGCCGCCACGGTCCCGGTCTGCATGAAGCTGGCGATCAGCATGTCGACGTACGCGGAGAGCTGGACGACTCCGCGTCCGGCGACGACGGGAAAGAAGTTGCGCGTCACCTCCGCCACGTCGGCATCGCCACGACCCAGCGAGAGACGCGCGCTCTTCCCCAGCAGCCGGACGACGGAGGGCAACTGCACGAGAAGCTGTAACGCCCCTCCCGCGACCGCGCCCCACGCGGCCCAGACCGCGATGCGCGACTGATCGCCCGGCGGCCCTGCGTGGGCGCCGAGGATCAGCGCCGCGACGATGGCCGCGCTCCAGACTACGGGCGCCGCGTAGCTGAGGAAGAACCGCCCGTGGCTGTTCAGGACGCCGATGCAGAAGGCGGAGAGGACCAGCAGCGAGATCCCGGGAAAGAAGATCCGGACCAGGACGATGGCGAGGCCGCGCGTGTCTCCGCTGAAGCCAGGAGCGATCACGTCGAGCAGCCAGGGAGTGGCCGCGATACCGATCAGTGCCAAGGCGCCGGTCAGAAGCGACAGCAATCCGGCGACGGCGCCAGCCACCCGACGCGCTTTCCCCTCTTCGCCACGCGCGCGGAGCGCGGCGTACACGGGAATGAAGCTGGCGGAGAGCACGCCTTCGCCGAGCAGGTTCTGCAGGAAGTTCGGGATCCGCAGCGCAGCGGTGTAGGCGTCGGCGGCGGGCGACGTCGCGAGGTAGTACCCGAGCACGCGCTGCCGGATCAGCCCTGCGATCCTGCTGAGCAGGATTCCGGCGGCGACCAGCAGCGCCGCGCCGCCGCTCCGCGGCTTCTGAGGAGCCGGAGCTGCGGGCGTCGCGGCGACTTCGCTCACGCCGCGCAGGATACCGGTCAGCTCCCGCGCAGCGCGAGAAAATCTACCCGAGCGGCGAGCACTTCACCGGGTTGGTCGTCGTGATCGTGTTGTTCTCGGGATGGCAGTCGCCGATGACTTCCTTCTCGTCGACGATGGCCTTTACCCGGACGGCCTGGGTCTGCGGCGGCGCGGGCCAGGGAACGCTCACCGTCTCCGAATCGCCCGGCTTCAGCGTCTTCGTCGTCAGGCCCTGTCCGATGTGCGCCGTCTGGCCGTTGTCGAGGATGGCGTAGAAGTCGACGGTGACGCCCGGCTTCGAAACCAGCGCACCCCCGTTGTAGACGATGGCGCTCGCCTTCCCCGAGCCGCCGTTGGCGCAGGTCGACATGTCCACGTCCACCGCGCAGACGGAGAGGTCGGGCGAGCTGAACTGCCCCTGCCCCTGCACGTTCTGCCGGTAGCTGTTCGACTCTCCCGGCGACCAGGAGTTGGTCTCCGGGAACGGCAACGTTCCATCCAGGTTCACGTTCGTCACGTGGTAGGTGTGCTGGTTCCAGACGCTGCGCGTGTTCACCCACTTGTCGCTGGGAGATCTCAGCGCTTTCAGCCCGACGTAGCGCCTGTAGTTCGTGTTCGGCCAGACGGGGCCGCACTGCTCGCAGATGTTGTTGTTGGGCACGAGGATCTTCGCGCGCCCGGTGCCGTCGATGTCCGCGACGATCGGCATCTCATACTCGGTGCACGATACGTTCGGCTCCTTGATCAACTCCTGCCCGGACTTTCCATCGAACACATGGAAGAAGCACTGGTCGGAGTAGACCACCGTCGGCATTCCCTTTCCCTCGAAGTCGAAGACCGAGCTGCCGGTATTGGCGGAGCAGTCGAATGTCTTCGAGCTCCAGATCCAGCCGACGCCGGGCTTCCAGACCGAGTACGCGCTCTGGGAAGCCACGCCGACTTCCGGCATGCCGTCGCCGTCGAAGTCCGCGATGGTCGGCGCTCCTCCGGGGTTGTAGTCGCTCCCGTTGCAATCGGCGAAACCCTTGGTGGGCAGCGGAATGGGATTGAGGAGCAGGCCGCCGGTCCAGTCGTGGATCCGCAAAAATCCGCGGCTGACGACCACCACCTGCGGATGCGGATCGTCCGGCTTCAGCCCCATTACCGAGCCGTACTTCGAGAAGTTCGCGACGGCCGGAAATCCTTCCGGGCAAAGCGAGCCGGATCCGCCGGCGCAGGGAAGGCCACGCGGCATCTTCACGCCCTCGCCGAACATCGGCTTGCAGGTGTAGCCCGTGGCCGAGGCTGGGTCCTTGACGAGCTTGAGGGCCTGGTTGCCGGTCACCACCTCCGGAATTCCGTCGAGATCGAGGTCCGCCACCGCGCTGAGCGTGCCGTCCCCGTTGCCGCCGACCGAGCCGCCGGCGTTCGTCTGCGGGCACAGTGTCTCGCCGGTCGCGCCATCGAACACGCCATTGCCGACCACGACCTGCGCAGGGCCCGTGGGCCCGAGCAGCCGTGCGATCACCGGAGCTCCCCACCAGATTTGTGCCTTGCGAGTCACCCAGAGGAAGCGGCCGTCGCTGCCGAAGGCAATCAGACCGCCATGCTGATGGGCGTTCTTCGGATTCGGTACACGCGGCGGCTCGTCGTAGGGATCCCAACCGCCGGTGATGAAACAGACCTCTCCGGTTCCCATGCAATCGCCGGCTGCGATTCCGGAGTTGCCGTTGACGGAGAACTCCATGTGGGTCCACATGTCGAAGGGAGCAGACCACAAGGGCGATCCGTCCGAGCCGCGCACGGCGCGCATCACGCCCTGCACCTCGAACATCTCGCCGCCTTTCGTTCCCGGTGAAGTACCCGAGAAGGTGTTGAACACCACCGCGGGCTCGCTGTCCTTGGGGTGCAGCCGCATCACGACGGGCGTGCTGATCACTTGGTGGTGAGCCGGGTACTCGACGTTCAGTGGGATATCCATCGGCGAAGGCGCCTCGGGTCCCAGCGGCGTGGAAAACGGCCACCACCAGGCGTGCTCCGGCGGCTCGAACGAGCCGTGCGGAATGAAGATGCACGCAGGATCCGGCTGCTTGCACTGCGCGGATGCCGGGAGGCACTGGCCATTGCTGCAGAAATAGTCCGAGGGGCAGCTCACCTTCGCGCACGCCGTCGGCACCGTCACCGGCTGCGCTGCGTGGCACGTCCCGTCGGCCTGGCAGACGCCGTCGCCGCAGTCGGCGTCGCGCTCGCACCTGCCCGTGCCGCCGGCCGCGACACTGCAATCCTCGCTCTGGGGGTCGCACGCCTGCGACGCGGCGTTCCTGTCCACGCACGCCGCAAGCAGGCCGACCAAAACGACGATCGCGAGCTTCCCCGACCCCATCCCGCACCTCCCCCAGGCTCAGCGGCAAGTTGGGGCCCAAGCTGCCGGGAGGCAACCGGGCGTGCGTCCGTCAGGAAACACTCCCGATTTCGCTCGTCTATGACCAACGGGTCAGAAACCCTTTGACCGTTTCTGACTTGGTGTTTAGAAACCGGCACGGTTTCTGGTCAAAGGACCAAGCATGGCCCGCCCCGCCGACCCCAACGCCAAGGAAGCGCTCGTCGCTGCCGCTCGCGCGGAGTTCGCCCGGCGAGGGTTGGTGGGCGCCCGGATCGAGGACATCACTGCGGCGTGCAACCTTTCGAAGGGGGCGTTCTACCTGCACTTCCAGTCCAAGGAGGCGCTGCTCGGCGAGCTCGTGGACGCGTTCCTCGAGTATCTCGGGGAGTGCGACGACCGCCGCGAGCGCGACATGGCGGACTTCTTCGCCGAGTTCGGCGCCATCACCCGCCGCGATCTGGAGGAGCGCTCCCCGCGCTACCGCAAGTTCCTCGAGATGGAGACGGCCGAGGATCAGCGGGTGCTCGAGCACATGTGGGCGTACCGCGATGTCGTCGGCGTGCTCCTGCGCGGCGCCCAAGGGACGAAGTTCGAGGGCGCAATCTGGGAGATCACCGACCGCGAAGTCGAGCGCATCAAGCAGAACTTCGACCGCTACCAGGACGAGCACGCCTGCCGCACCGACATCCCACCCGAGATCTTCGGCTCGTTGATCGTCGGCACCTACGTGCTGCTCGGCATGCGCATGAGCCGCATGACCGAGAAGCCGGACCTCGCCGAATGGGCCCGCAGCCTCCACACGCTGATCCGCGAAGGCAGCATCCCTGCCGAGGAAAAACCCGAATCCGCAGTGTCGCTGCAGGACGGTCCCTCGTGATCGAGCATGAGGATCTCGTTGCGCAAAGCCATCGCCGGGCACAAGCTGGTGCCCGGGTACAACGTGAAATACGACGGCCAGATCAAGACGCTGGACGAGCAGAACGATGCCTCCTCCGGGGCGCTGACGCTGCTCGTGGTTCCGGTCGCCGGGGTGGAGAAGCTGTCCTTCGTACGGCTCTTCAGGCGCAGTCGCCAGGAGAAGCCCGTGCTGGTTTCCGCAGGCGCCGAGGAAGAAGCGGCGCTGGCGCGCGTGGTGAACGGGTAAGCGCATGAACAGGACTTGCAAGGTGGCGCTGCTTCTGGCAGCGGGTGCGGTGGGGATTTCTCTCGCGGCGTCGGCTCAGAAACAACAGCCTGGAGCCATTGCTCCCCCGCCCCGGGCGGAGCTCGGTCCGCAGCGGCGGCGCATCTCGTTGCGTGAAGCGCTTCAACTCGCGGCGGAGCAGAGCCCGGATGTGGCGTCAGCGCGGGCGACGGCGGCCATCGCAGAAGCGAGCGTCCGCCGGGCGTGGACGGCATGGCAGCCGGACGTTACGGCGACAGGGACGTTCGATCATACGAACGGAATCTCCGTCGTCGATTTCCGTCCGCTCGTCACCGCGCTCGGGCATCCGGAGCTTGCGGCCGATCCTCGATTCGCTCCGACCACGATCGTTGCGCAGAACAGCCGCTACGCGACCTTGCAGCTCAACCAGCCACTCCTGACTCCACAAGGGCTGTTCTTGCCGGGAGTCGCAAACTCGTCGGCCGAAGCGGCCTTGCGCGGATTCGATGAGGCGCGCGAGCAGGTGTTGCTGAACGTCGCGCGCAACTACCTCGCCTTGCAAGGATTGGAGGGACTGCTGGAAGCAGCGCGGGAGGCGGAGAAGGTCGCCCTGCGTCGAGAGCAGGATGCGCGAGCGCGGATCGCCGCGGGCACCGACGTGGAGATCGCGTTGTTGCGCGCGCAGACGGAAACGGCGCGGGCGCGTGCGCAGATCGCGAACATCCAGGGTCAGAAAGACTCGACGCTACCGGTGCTCGAAGCGCTGGTCGGCGAGCCCATCGATCCGCTGCCCGCGCGCATCGAGGATTTCGGACCCAGCGGCGAGGAAGCTGCAAGCCCCTGGGAAAACGCGTACTCGGTGAAGAGCGCCATCGCCGCAGCCAACGCCGCCCAGAAATCGGTGCGACTCGCCCAGTTCCTGTGGCTGCCGACCGTCTCCGGCATTGCACGCGAGAACTACAACTCCAACGCCGGCTTCGCCGGAAAGGATTGGATCTACGACCTGATTCTGACCGTCAGCGTCCCGATCTACGACCGTGGCGTGCGATATGCGCAGCTGCATGAAGACCAGGCGCGCCTGGCTCGGGCACAGGCAGATCTGGCGACGGTTCGCGCGCGTGCGCGCTCCAACTGGATCGGCGCCCGGGCAAACCTGGTAGCCGCCGATGCCGTGCTGCGGCAGAGCGAATCGCAGTCGCAGCTGGCGACGCGGGCGCAGGCGCAGGTCGACGCGTCCTATCGCGCGGGCGTGGCTACGTCGCTGGACGTCTCGGTCGCCGACCAGGAGAAGTTCGCCGCCCAGAGCACGGCGGCGCAGGCGCGAGCGCAGCTGGAGATTCGCCGGGCGGAGCTGGCGGCGGCAGCGGGCAGGCTGTACGAGTCCTCGCGCTGACGCGCTCAGGACACCTTTGCGACGAGCCGTTCCAGCGCCGCGCGCCCGCCTTGCAGGAGAGGCGCACCGTCGCCGACGAGCAGCGAGTCGAACTCCAGTCTGGCCAGCGTGCGAAGCGACTCGATCAGCATGCGCTTGTCGTCGATGACCTTGTCGGGCAGCAAGGCGCATTCGCCAGGCGGATTTCCCACGCAGGCGTCGCCGACCAGCAGCACGCGCCCCTCCGGCCAATGGAGAGCGATCTCGCCCGGTGACTTCCCTTGGGCGTCGACGACGGCGAAAGGACCGACGCGATCTCCCGGGCGCAGATCGTCGTCGACGACGACTCCCCTCTCCCGGACGAACGGGGCGTCGGCGGGATGGATGGCGACGCGCGCTGCCGTCCGCTCCCGCACCCGCATGCAGGCGCGGAAGTGGTTGCGGTTGGTGAGCACGATCCGGGCGGCGCCTTCGCGGGCAATCTCCTCGAGCACGTCGTCGGTCATCTCGACCGGATCGATGCAGACGTTTCCCTGCGGATGCCGGACGAGCCAGCCGTTGAAGTCGTAGCCGTGGCGAGCGGAGAACCACGGCCAGTTGAGGATGCCGGGCAGGATCTCGCGCATGCCGCTCGCCTACACCCGGCGGGCGCCTTTGTGAAGCGCCGCACGCGCCTTCCGCTATAAGTCCGCGCTTCATGTTCGCCGTCTTCCGCCACCGCGCCTTTCGCTGGATCTGGATCGGCGCGCTCGTCAGCAACGTCGGGAACTGGATGGAGGCGGTCGCGCAGAGCTGGCTGGTGCAGCAACAGACCGGCTCGCCCTTCATGGTGGAGTTGCTGGCGGCGAGCGAGTTCGTGCCCCACGCCGTGCTGATGCTGGCGGCAGGATGGCTCGCCGATCACTACGATCGCCGCAAGCTCCTGCTCGCGGGCCAGTCGATGATGATGGTTCTCGGCGCCGTTCTTGCCGTTGCGGCACACCTCGGCTGGGCGACGCCGTGGGTCATCATCGCCATCTCCTTCGCCGAAGGCGCAGCCTGGGCCGGGGTCACGCCTTCCTGGCAGGCGTTGATTCCGGCGGTGGTCCCTCGGTCGGAGTTGCCTTCCGCCATTGCGCTGAACTCCGCCCAATTCAACACCGCGCGCCTGCTCGGGCCGATGATCGCCGGCGCCCTGCTCACCACCGTGAGCGCTGCGTTCGTGTTCGACCTGAACGTGGTCAGCTTCCTCGGCATCGTGGTGGTGCTGGCGCTCGTGCGCGTCCCGCGCGCCGAATTGGCCGCCGCGCACACTTCAGGAGGAGAGCTGAAGCAGTCGGGCGGCGTCATGCCCGCGCTGCGCTGGGCAATGCGCGAGCCGGGCCCGCGACGGATCATCCTCGGGGTCTTCGCCTTCGCGCTGCTCGCCGCGCCGGTCCAGGGCCTGCTTCCGGCGATAGCGGACCAGGTCCTCCACGTCGGCGCCCACGGGTACGGCGTCCTGCTGTCCTGCCTCGGCGCCGGAGCCGTCGTCGGCGCCCTGACGCTTGCGCGACTGCCGCGAACCTATCCCCGGCACCACCTGATTCCGCTCTCGATGCTCGCATTCGCGCTGTGTGCCCTGGTCTACGGCAGCTCCCGCTGGCCCCTGGTCTCTGGTGCGGCGCTGGCTGTCGGCGGAGTGTTCTGGGTGTGGTCGCTCGCGTCTTCCAGCACCGCGATGCAGCTGCTGGTCCCGGAGGGCCTGCGCGGACGCGCCATGAGCGTCCTCGCGCTGGCGACCACCGGACCGCTTCCCCTGGGGCACCTGCTCGGCGGAACCGTCGCGCACGCGTTCGGGATCCGCGCCGGCGTACTGTTGAGCTGTGGCGCTCTTGCCGCGTTCGCCGCGTGGGCCGCCTCTACGCGCGAGCCAGGAATCGACGCCATGCAGCTCGCGCCGCCGCCGCCTCGGGGATTCCGCGCCGCTCTGTGGGAAGCCTTGACTGCCGCATCGCACCGGGCGCAGGTGGCAGAGCCGCGCGCAGCGGAGCCGCTGGAGGAGTCATGACCGACGAGCAACGCGAGGTCTGGGAACTGGTCCGGCGGAGCAATCGCGCCTGGGTGGCCGGAGCGGCGCACGAGGTGGGCGAACTCTTCGACGAGAAGGCCGTCGTCGTCGCGCCCGGGTTGCAAGGACGGGTCGAAGGACGCGAGGCCGTGGTCCGCAGCTACGAGGAATACGTGCATCATGCGCACACGCATTCCTTCGAGGAGCTGGAGCACTCGATCGACGTGTTCGGAGATCTGGCCGTGGTCGCGTATCGGTTCGCGGTACGCTACGCGCTCAACGGCGAGGACGGGGAGCGCGACGAGATGGGCCAGGAGGTCCTCGTCATGCGTCGCGGCGCCGGCGGTTGGAAGGTCCTCTGGCGCACGCAGACGCCAGAGGAGTAGCTGCGATGCGAGCGATGGTGCTGATCGAGCCACGGCGTCCGCTCGAGCTCCGCGAGCTGCCGGATCCCGATCCACAGCCCGGCCAGGTCCTCCTCCGCGTGCGCGCCTGCGGCGTATGCCGGACGGATTTGCACGTCGCCGACGGTGAGCTCGCCGAGCCGAAGCTGCCGCTCGTACTCGGACACGAGATCGTCGGCATCGTCGAGAAAGGCGGCTCACGCTTCGCGAGAGGGACGCGGGTCGGCGTTCCCTGGTTGGGCTGGACCTGCGGCGTTTGCGAATACTGCCGCGCGGGGCGGGAGAATCTCTGCGACCAGGCGCGATTCACCGGGTACCAGATCGACGGCGGATACGCGGAGCTGACGGTCGCCGACGAGCGCTACTGCTTTCCGCTCCCCGATCGCTACTCGGACGCCGAAGTCGCGCCCCTTTTGTGCGCGGGGCTCATCGGAGCACGCTCCTTGCGGATGGCAGGCGACGCGCGGCGGCTGGGGCTGTATGGCTTTGGCGCCGCCGCGCACCTGGTGGCGCAGGTTGCGCGCGCCGAAGGTCGCGAGGTGTACGCGTTCACTTCGCCGGGCGACGCGGAGGCGCAACGATTCGCGGTCTCGCTCGGCGCCGTCTGGGCGGGATCGTCGCTGGAGATGCCCGCGGAACTGGACGCCGCGATCCTCTTTGCACCCGTCGGAGCTCTCGTTCCCCAGGCGCTGCGCGCCGTGCGGAAAGCGGGCGTGGTCGTCTGCGGCGGGATCCACATGAGCGACGTTCCCTCGTTCCCCTATCGCCTGCTCTGGGGGGAACGCGTCGTGCGCAGCGTCGCCAACCTCACCCGGCGCGACGCCGAGGAGTTCCTCGCAATTGCCGGGCGCCTGCCGCTGCGCACGCGCGTCGCCGCCCATCCGCTCACCGCGGCCAACGACGTGCTGGCCTCGTTGCGGGCCGGCGGCGTCGTCGGAGCAGCCGCCCTCGTTCCCTGACTGGCCATCCGCCACATACCCGATTGGCTTGACGCGACCGACGCGTCATGTGCTTGATCGCCGGGGGACTCTCTCGTGGCGGACAATCTCTACGCCCTGCTGCAGCAGGCGCGCCAGGTCGCCACGACGAGCGGCGCCAAGATCTTCGGCGTCGAGACCGCCATCGTCACCAACGTCAAGGACCCCGATACCCTCGGCCGCGTGAAGGTCTGCTTCCCGCGACTCCCTGGCAAGCCGGAGAGCGACTGGGTCCGCGTCGCCCAGCCTTCGGCCGGGCCCGATCGCGGCTTCTAGATCGTACGTCGCCGCGCATGAGCTGGGGCACGGCGATTCGCTGCCGGACGAGTACAACGAGCGCTGGAACGCGTTCTCCAACAGCGAGCTCAGCTTCCAGATGAACACGCCGGGGGACCCGTTCGAGACCGACGGCGTCAACTGGGACCCCGCGCAGGTCACCAGCCCCGACAGCGGGCTGATGAACGGCGTCCAGACCATGCGGAACCGGTACTTCTGGCATTCCGCCGAGTTCGCCCGCACCGCGAGCGGGATCCCGCTGCTGGTGAAGCTGGGCCTCAACTACACGAAGTTCGAGGTGCCGCCGCACGAGACCGTCGCGCCGGAGACGGCGACCACGGTGCCGCGGCGCAGCTACGTGTACTGGCCGATCCAGGACAAGGTCGACGACACGGCCGGGTCGCGGAGCCAGTACGACCTGCTCCTGTATGCGATGGGCGAGGACCGCTTCACCAAGCACCTCATCCCGAATGGCCCGTTCGAAGGGACGCTGGTCGTGGTGGTGAAGATGCTGTTCACCTTCGACGCCACCTTCGCGCCGAGCGTCGGCACCATCCTGCCGGCATTGCGCAACCGGATCCGCGCGGACCACGGCAGCAAGTTCTACGCCGTGGGCAAGGTCCGGGTCGGAACTCCGCAGGAGTGGGAGTTCAAGAAGTGCCTGATCCGCTTCTCGCCGCGCTTCATCGTCAGCAACGGCAACACCGGGAACGCGACCTACAACGGCCTGGTGACCCACGTAGGACCGCACTTCCGCATCAACGTGAACAACGCTGCGCCGGCGAACACGCGGTGGACCGCGGCAGCGCCGAACCGCAACCTGATCCTGGAAGCCGACGCTTCGAGCCCGAACGCGCAGAATGTGCTCCAGGGCGCGTTCAGCGATCGGTTCGCCGAGATGCTCGGCTTCGCCAACGCGGCCGCGGTGACGGCGGCCTCTCTCAACCCGTACGCGCAGAAGGTGATTACCACCGCGGCCGATGTCAAAACGTTCTGAGGCGCGCCTCGCGGCGATCCTGCTGTGCGTCGCCTGCGCGCTCGGGGCGGCGGAGAAGACGAGGAAGAGACCAGTGATCGACGTGACCCGACAGATCGCGCTTCTCCCGCCCAAGCCGGTCTCCCTCCCGGGAGTCCCCATCCGGCAGGTCGATGTGCGCCTGCCCTTGCCGAAAGCGTCGCCGGCGCCGGGCACCGCGTGCCCGCGTCTGTTCTGCAACGACGGGCTCACTTCGAGGCTGCCCGCCGCCGCCCCGAAGGACGGCTGGAAAATCCGTTGGCAGGCGCCCGTCATCCCCGAATTCACGCCGACCGCGGTCGTGCAGGACGGCGATCGCGTCCTCGCGTATGGCGGCGGCGCGTGGCGCCTCTTCGATCTCGACGGCAAGCCGCTGCAGGATGGACGCAACGGGTCCAGCGGCATGGTGCTCGACGCCGGACACGGGCTCTTCTACTTCGTCAATCCAGACGGCTTCCTCGCGGCGCATCGTCTCTCCGACGGGAATGCGGAATACAACCTCAACCCGGCGCCCGGAGACGCCTGGCCCTTCATCGCGCGACGCGGCAACCGGTTCATCGACGCCGCCGTCGATCTGCCGAAGCCATATCGGCCGGAGCCGCCCAATCGGGCTGTGTTGCAGCACCTCGACGTGGACGCGAAGATCGAAGTCGACGCCGTCAAGGTCGTCTCCAACCTCACCGCGCTGGCGACCCTGCAGCTGAAGACGAGCACGATGCTCGCGGCCATGCGCGGAGACGACGTGATCTTCGCCGCCCCGGGCAGGATCTTCCTCTCGTCGAGCGATCTGCAGCCGCGGGCAGCGCTCGACGGAGATTTCGCTCCGCGCTTGCTCAGCGTCGACGAGCTCGGCCGCATGCACCTCATCGTCGGAACCGGCGACAAGCTCTCGGTCTGGGTGGTGACGCCCGACGGAAGCCGGACGGTCTCGAGGCCGCTGAATACGGAATACGGCCCACCGATCGCGCCGCCGATCGTCGGCTACGATCACCGCATCCATCTCGTCGCCGCGGACGGGATCGTCACGCTCGATGCCTACGGCGGTCCGCTCTGGGAGCGCCGGCCGCAAGGCCGGGTCGCGGGCGCAGGCGCAGCTGCCGACGACCAGCTCATCGTCGCCGCGGGACGCGAGCTCCAGGCGTACGACGGCAAGGGGGAGCGGGAGATCCTCTTCCGCTCGGTCGCGGGAGCGCTCACCACTCCTCCTGCGATGAGCGCGAGCGGAGAGATCTTCGTGGCCACGGCCGAAGCGCTCTTCTGCCTGTCGCGCGCGAAATGAGCGCGCCGCCTGGCGAAATGCAACCTCCGTCGGTCTCGCGACACCCCCGCGACGAGCAGGATGCCGCAGCGCGGCGGAATTGATACACAACCCGGATGGCCCAGACCACCCTCTCCGATCGGATCCTGCGCGATCTCGGGGCGCGCCTGAAGGCGCAGCACGATGAATTCGCACGCCATTATCCAGGCGAATCCGGCACGCGCCAGCCGGTGCACACCGTGTACGGTGGCTCGCACCTGTTCAAAAGCGATACCACGAGGAAGCTCGGCGACCTCGCCCTCAAGGCCCTCGCGCAGTACGCGCCCAACGCCACCACCTTCGCGGAAGCGATCGGCATCGACCCGGCAGTCGGCGACACCGTCTACGCACGCGTGCAGGAGAAGCTGAAGCGCGAGGCCGTGGAAGACTTCCGCATCGACTTCGAGGACGGCTACGGCATCCGCGGCGACGCCGAGGAGGACGGGCACGCCGCCCAGGCCGCGCAGGAATGCGGGAGGGGGCTGAAGAACGGGACGCTCAGCCCGTTCGTCGGCATCCGCATCAAGTCGCTCAGCGGGGAGCTCGCGGGCAGGGCGCTGCGTACGCTGGACGTCTTTCTCACCGGGCTCGGCGGCGCGCTCCCGCCGAACTTTGTCGTCACCTTGCCGAAGATCACCGCTCCGGCCCAGGTGGCGACGCTGGTCGCCGCCTTCGAGGCGCTGGAACCGAAGCTCGGATGGAAGGCGGGCGCGCTCAAGGTCGAATGCATGGTGGAGACCACGCAGTCCATCCTCGATCACGACGGCACTTCGATGTTGCCGAAGTTCATCGACGCCGCGAAGGGCCGCATGACCGGCGCGCACTTCGGCACCTACGATTACACGGCCTCGTGCGACATCACCGCGGCGTACCAGTCGATGCGGCACCCGGCCTGCGACTTCGCCAAGCACATGATGAAAGTCGCGTACGCCGGAACGTCCGTCTTCCTTTCAGACGGCGCAACCACCACCATGCCCGTCGCTCCGCACAAAGGAGACGCGCTTGGCGAGGAGCAGAAGCGCGAGAACGCGCGCGCCGTCCACGCCGCGTGGCGACTGCACGCAGACGACGTCCGCCACTCGCTCGCCAACGGCTTCTACCAGGGCTGGGACCTGCACCCGGGGCAGCTCCCCAGCCGCTATGGCACCGTGTACGCCTTCTTCCTTCGCAGCCTCCCCGCCACGCTCGACCGGCTGCAGAACTTCATCAACAAGGCCGCGCAAGCGACGCTGCACGGCGATACCTTCGACGACGCGGCCACCGGCCAGGGACTGCTCAACTTCTTCCTCCGCGGCGTGAACTGCGGCGCGCTGACCGAGCAGGAGGCGCTTTCGACGGGCCTGACCATCGAGGAGTTCCGCGGCCGGTCGTTCCTGAAGATCCTCAACAACCGCAAGGCGAGCGCTCAGAAGGCGTAACCGAGGATCATCTTGAAGATCAGCGACTGGCTGGCGGAGGTCAGCCCCTCGCCGACCGCGGCGTTGACCTCCACGCCCTCGAGCGCCAGCAGGTCGATGGCCTCGAACAGGTAATGCTCTCCCTCCGCGAGGGAGCCGTAGTACTCGAGACCCGCCGCGATCGGCCCGAGCTTCAGTTTGGCCATCACTCCCGGCTCGAACGAGAGCGGAAACCCGACGTTGGGGTTGGCGGCGAAGAGGAAGCGGGCGTTCTCCCAGGCGAGGATGGGCCGGATCTCGCCGCCCCAGCCTTCGTTCGGGATCCGCGCAATTTCGCCATTGATGAAGAACTTGGTGCGCAGCTTCACCCCCTCATAGCGGCCGTCGGAGGTCTGGAAGTAGCCGCCCAGCTCCCAGAAGGGCAGGACGCCGAACGACGGTTCCAAGGTGACGTTCAGGGTCCCGCCGCGGGGCCGGTTGACGTGAACTTCGAGGCCGGCCTGGCCCTGGTCGTCGGCCCTTCCGTCGTAGACCTGGATCTCGAACGGATCGAACGCGAGCGCCGGCGCAGCGGCGAAGAGTGCGAGGAGCGCGGCCCGCATCTAGTCCGTTCAAGCCACGGTCGGGCCGAGTCCGCCCCGGGCCGCGAGCCAGTCGCGGACGGCCTGGCCGGTGCCGAGCGGCCACGGGCGCAGCTTGTCGGGAGGCACCGCCTTCACGCCGGCGATCTCGTCGCCCACGACGATCTCTCCGTGCCCGCGCACGTGGTACGCGAGGATGATCTGGTTCATCTCGAGGAACGGATAGGCGCCGATGAAGGAGACGATCTCGCCCTTCAGGCCCACCTCCTCCTTCACCTCGCGGAGGACGCCGTCCTCGGGCGACTCCCCTTTTTCCAGGAAGCCGGAAACCAGGCCGTACCATTTCTCCGGCCAGCCCTTGTTGCGGACCAAAAGGACCGTCTGCCCGTGCTCGACGAGGGCCGCCACCACCGGCGCGGGGTTGTCGTAGAAGACGTAATCGCAGGATTCGCTCGCGCAGACGAGTCGCGTGCGCTCATCCAGCTTGCGGGCGATGAGCGGACTGGCGCACGACGGGCAGAACTTCATCCGCGAAGGCACAGGGATTCCGTGCCAAACTGCCGACGCCATGTCAATCGCGCTCCTCAGCTTCGACGTTTTCGGGACCGTTCTGGACTGGCGGCGAGGACTGCGGCAGGCGCTTGGGGGACGCCTGTCGGACGCGCAGTTCGACCGCATCGTCGATCGGCAGGGTGCCCTCGAACAGGCCGATTTCCGGCCCTATACGGAGATCGTCGCGCAATCGCTGGTCGACGAGCTCGGGATCGGCGCTCAGGAGGCAGCGGCGATCGGCGCGGCAGCCGGGACGTGGCCGCTGTTTCCGGATGCCGCCCAGGCCCTCCGGCAGCTCCGATCCGTGGCGCCTTGCGCCGCGATCACCAACAGCGATCTCCGGCACCGGCCGCAGATCGAGGCACAGCTCGGATTCGGGCTTGACGGGTGGATCTGCGCCGAGGAGGTCCGGGCGTACAAGCCCGACCGGCGGATGTGGCAGACGGCTGCGGAGCGCATGGGCGTGAAGCCCCGGCGCGAGTGGTGGCACGTGTCCGCCTACGCCGACTACGATCATGAGACCGCGCGGTCGCTGGGGTTGTCCTGCGTGTTCGTCCGGCGCCCGCATTCCCGGCCGGGTGCTGCCGATCTGGCCGTGGCCGACCTCGCCGCGCTCGCCGATTCACTGCCCAGGAGTTAACTCACCGCGCTGAGGACGCGCCGGGCCTCCGAGGATGCTGCGGCGGCGAGCTTGCCGGCATCCAAGGTGAGCAGACGGCGATCGCGCACCAGCACCCTGCCGTCGACGAGCACGTCCGTGACGTCGCTCGCGCGCGCGCAATAGACGATGGTCGCATGCAGATCCGGCCCCGCCGGCTGGAAGTGCGCGGCGGAGAGGTCCAACACGGCGATGTCCGCCTTCTTCCCCACCTCGAGCGAGCCGATCTCCTCCGACAGACCCAGCGCTCGCGCGCCGCGCACCGTGGCCATCGCCAGCACCTCTGCCGGCGGCACAGCCGCGGCCCCAGCCGCCGGGAGATGGATGGTCGCCGCGAGGCGCATCTCGTGAAAGACGTCGAGCGTGTTGTTGCACGGCGCTCCATCGGCGCCGAGGGCCACGTTCACTCCGGCCGCCAGCAGCCGCGTCAGCGGCGCGTGACCGCTCGCCAGCTTCAGATTTGCGCCAGGGCAATGGGCCACCGACGTCGCCGTACGCGCAAGCGTCTGGATTTCGTCCAAAGTCACCTGGACGCAATGCGCGAGCACCGTCCGCGGCCCGCAGAGTCCCGCCTGCTCCAGATAGGAAACGTTCTCCGCTCCAGTCTGCTCGCGAACCAGCTCGACCTCGCGCCAACTCTCGCTCGCATGCGTGTGCACGAGCCAGTCCTCGCGCGTGCTCAGCTCGCAGACAGCGCGGAGCAGCGCCGGCGTGCAGGAGAGCGCAAATCGCGGGCAGAGCGCCCAGCGAATCCGGCCGCCCGCAGCGCCGTGCCATTTGCGTCCGAGGCTTTCCGCCTCGCGCAGGGCGCTCGCGCCGTTCTCGGGCAAAGGTCCGCTGCCGGCGTCCATCAGGCATTTCCCGCCCGTATACCGGACGCCGCTCTCCTCGGCCGCGCGGAGCACGGCTTCGGTGTGATGTACCGTCGCCATGTCGAGCACGGATGTCGTCCCCCCGAGGAGGAGCTCGGCGATCCCGAGGCGCGCGGAGAACGCGAGCGACCTCTCGTCGTGCGCGGCCTCGTACCGCAAGATCCGCTGCTCGAGCCAGTCCATCAGATCGAGGCCGTCGGCCTGGTTGCGAAACAGCGTCTGGCAGAGATGGACGTGCGCCTGGATCAGCCCCGGTAGTACCGCCTTTCCGGCGCAATCGATGATCCGGGTGCCACGCGGCGGCTTGACCCTGCCGATGCGTACGATCCTGACGCCGTCGACGAGGACGTCCGCGCGCCGCACCGTTCGCGCCGCGTCCATGGTGACGACGGTGCCGTCGCGGAGCAGGATCATCGGATCAGGGACAGGATCTGCTCCATGCGGCACGCTTACCACAGCCGAATGGGCACGGACGGCCGGCGTGCGTTATGGAAGTGCAGTGATCCCCATCCGTGACACCATCCGCTCCCGCACGGCTCCGGTGGTCACGGTCGCGTTGATCGTCGTGAACGTGATGGTGTTCCTGCACGAGATCGCTCTCGGCCCGTACATCGAGCGTTTCGTCTACGCCTATGGCTTGATCCCGCGGCGATTCGTGTACTGGCCGGGTGCGCCACTGGATCCGATGCGGTTCCTGCCGCTCTTCACCAGCATGTTCTGGCACGGCGGCTGGCTGCACCTGATCGGCAACATGCTCTACCTCTGGATCTTCGGCGACAACGTCGAGGATCGCCTCGGCCACCTGCGCTTTTTGCTCTTCTATGTCTTCGCCGGCGCCGCCGCGGGGCTCACGCATGTGGTGCTCGGTCCGACATCCGCGTTGCCGACCGTCGGAGCTTCGGGCGCGATTGCGGGCGTGCTCGGCGCTTATCTGGTCACGTTTCCGCGCTCGCGCGTGCTCACCTTCATACCCATCTTCTTCCTCCCCTGGTTCGTGGAGATTCCCGCGGTCGTCTATCTCGTCTTCTGGTTCCTGATGCAGCTGCTCCAGGGACTGGGATCGATCGGAGCGCCGGTGGAGACCGGCGGCGTGGCTGTCTGGGCGCACATCGGTGGCTTCGTTGCCGGCATCGTGCTGATCAAGCTCATGCAACCAACGCGCCGCCGGCCGCGTCAGCTCGGTGTCGAGCCGTGAAGTTCGCTTGACGACGCAGGCCGCTGCCGTTTACACGGGGCGCCCATGATCGGCGTCGTCCCTGCCCTGAACGCTTGCGAAGGCGAGCATTCGCGCGGTTTCACCTTCATAGGCGCCAGAGGTCCCGGCAAGGATCTCTTCGTTTCCTTTCATGATCTTCGCCTCGCCACCCAGCGGCGCGCCGCTCATTACGCGGCGGCCGGGATCGGGCGCGGCGACCGGGTAGCGCTGGTGGTACCCGAGGGAGAGCAGTTCATCCCCGCATTCCTCGGCGCGCTTTGGGGTGGATTGATCCCGGTACCGCTCTACCCGCCGGTCTCGCTCGGCAAGCTGGACGCGTTCATGGATGCCCTGGTGAGCATCCTCAACGTCGCGAAGCCCCGGATCCTGGTCACGACCGAGCGCGTCGCCAAGGTGCTGTGGTCGGCGGTCGGCCGGATCCCGAGCATCGAGAAGGTGCTGACGACCGCAGAGTTGGCGAAGGATGCCGGCGCGCTTCCAGCCGCTGCCGACGTGCGCGACGACGAGGTGGCCTTCCTCCAGTTCACGTCCGGCAGCACCGCGCTCCCCAAGGGAGTGATGGTGACGCACGGAAGCCTGGCAGCGAACTGCGCGGCCATCGTGCGTGACGGACTGTGCGCCGACGGCGCGCACGACGTCGCCGTGTCGTGGCTGCCGCTGTACCACGACATGGGGCTGATCGGGTTCGTCATCGCCCCCATCTGCTTCCGGATCCCGGCAGTGTTCATCGCGACGATGAGCTTCATCAAGAACGCCACCATCTGGCTGGAGACTTTGCACAAGTACCGGGGGACGCTGACGTTCGCGCCCAACTTCGCATACGCGCTGATCACCAAGCGGGCGAGGCCGGAGCAGATCGCGCGCTGGGACTTGTCGCGGATGCGCGTCTTTGGTTGCGGGGCGGAGCCGATCAATCCGGAGACGATGCGCGCCTTCGTCGCCGCCATGGCGCCCGCCGGGGTGAAGCCCGAAACGCTTCTCCCTTGTTATGGAATGGCCGAGGCGACGCTGGCCATCTCGTTTGTTCCCATCGAGGAGCCTCTCCAGACCGACCGCATCGACCTCGACCGGTATCACCGCGACCACAAGGCCGCGCCCGTCTCCGACAGCGCACCCTTTCTCGAAGTGGTGAACTGCGGTCGCACTTTTCCCGGCCACGAGCTTTCCGTCCAGGACGACGACGGCCGCATCCTCCCCGACCGCCACGTCGGCGAGGTGTGCCTCCGGGGCCCGAGCGTCACCGCCGGCTACTGGGAGAGTCCGGAAGCCACGAAGGCGACATTCCGCGGCGGGTGGCTGCGGACCGGCGATCTCGGCTATCTCGTCGCCGGCCGCGTTTTCGTCTCCGGCCGGATCAAGGACATCCTCATCGTCAACGGGCGCAACTACTACCCCCAGCGGATTGAATGGCTGGTGGACGAGATCCCCGGCGTGCGCAAGGGAAGCTCGGTGGTCTTCACCCGGCCCGGCTCCGCGTCCGAGGAGATCGTGGTGGCGGTCGAGTCGCGCACCGCCGATCCGGCGGCGCTCAGGGCGCAGATCGTCTCGCGCGTCGGCGAGGAGTTCCAGCTCGCCGTCTCCGACGTGGCGCTGGTCGCGCCCGGTGCCCTCCCGAAGACGTCCTCCGGCAAGCTGCAGCGGAGGAAGACGCGCGAGCAGTACCTGAACGGCACCATTGGACGCGTCGGCCGCGGAGGCAGCACGCGGATTGCGGTGGCCAGGCACCTCGCGCTGTCGCTGGTCGGGCGGGCGCGCCACGAAGTCAGGAAGCTCTTCGGAGGTTGAGGGATGGGCGAGAGGATCGACGTCATCGAGATGTTCAAGCAGGCGGCCTTCGAGGTCGACAATCGTCGCCTGCCCGACCTGAAGGCGGATACGCCGATCGCCACGCTGGGGATGGACTCGGTGGCGGTGATGGAGCTCGTCGCCTGGTTCGAGGAGAAGCTCGGCGTCAGGATCCCCGACGAGGAGCTGTCGAAGATCCGCACCGTGCGCGACCTGCGCGACACGATCGCGCGGCTTTCGCCGGATAAGCAGTTCGCCGCCTGATCAGCGCTGCCGCTGATCAGGATGGGCCTTGGCGAAGGCGTCGAGCTTCATGCAAGCGTCGTAGATGCGGCGCGTGCGCGGGAAGCCGGCGATGTCGACCTTGTACCGGATCGCGTTCGCCACCTGAGGCACCAGGAACACATCCGCCGCCGTGGGCGCATCGCCGTGGCAGTACGGTCCGCTCTCCGGCAACGCCGACTCCAGCCCGCGGAAGCCCTCGTGGATCCAGTGCGCGTACCAGCGGTCGCGCGCCGCATCGTCGGCCTTCAGCTCGCGCGCGAGGTAGCGCAGCACCCGCAGGTTGTTGAGCGGATGGATGTCGCAGGCGACGAGCTGCGCGATGGCGCGGACGCGCGACCTCGCCAGCGGCTCTTTGGGCAGCAGCGGCGGCTCGGGATGCGTCTCGTCCAGATACTCGACGATCGCCATCGACTCGAAGAGGAACTGTCCCGGCGCGAGCTCCAGCGCGGGAACGGAATGCATCGGGTTGACCCGCCGGTACTCCTCCGTCAGGTGCTGGTTCGCCCGCAGGTCGAAGACCACCGACTCGTACGCGAGGCGCTTGAGGTTGAGGGCGATGCGGACGCGGAACGCAGCGGAGGAGAGCACTGCTTCGTAGAACTTCATAGCCACCCCTCGGCGCGGTACCACTTCACCGCTTCCTGCACTCCTTGTGCCCACTGCACGCGCGGCTCCCAGCCGAGCTCGCGCCTCGCGCCCGCGCCGGAGCAGACCCAATGCGGCTGCGTCAGCTCGTTCACCTTGTCGAGCGTCAGCATCTGCGCCGTATTGGTCATCTTTCCCCAGAGCTGCGTCGCCGCTGCCGCCACCTTGACGACGCCGAGCGGCATTCCAAAGCGCACCAATGCGCGGCGGCCGAGCGCAGTCTCGATCTCCTTGAGGGCGTCACGCCAGACGTAGACCGAGCCATCGTCGACGAAATAGCTGCGGCCAGAGGGCACGCCCTGCGCGTGCAGCACCCGCACGACCGCCGCCGCGCAGTCTTCGACGTAGACGACGCTGAGCGTGTTCGTCCCGTCGCCGGTCATCGGCAGCACGCCGTTGCGAACGGAGGTGAAGAACGCCAACGTCTCGCGGTCGCGCGGGCCGTAGATCAGCGGTGGTCGCACGACGGTGACGTGAAGCCGGTCCTTCGCCGCCAGCACCGCCCGTTCCGCCTCGAGCTTGCTCCGCCCGTAGTGCGTAACCGGCCGGGGCTCGACGTCATCGGCAACCGGCGTGCCGTCGGTGCTCGGTCCCACGGCCGCAAGCGACGATACGTACACGAACCGCGGGACGGGCCGGCGCAGCGCCGCCTCGAGCAGGTTCCTGGTGCCCTGGGTGTTCACCTCGAAGAACTCCGCTGGCCGCCGCGCCTTCACGATGCCAGCCACGTGCACGACGGCGTCCACGCCGTCCACGGCCGCGCCGAGCGACGCGCGATCCTCGATGGCGCCGGGAGCCAGCTCGACGCGCGGCAGCCTGTCCAACACCTTCCGCTCGCTGCGCGGGCGGACCAGCGCCCGGACTACATGGCCTTCCGTCGCCAGCCGCTCAGCGACGAACGACCCGAGAAAGCCTGAACCCCCGGTCAGCAGGACCCGCATCGCGCGCCCGTATAACCCAAGTGGCCGCCGGACGGCGGAAAAGGTCGAGAAGAACGATCCTTGACGTGTAGCATCAAAGGGCCTTAAACGTCGCTCGGCAGGCTGTTTTGGAGGCGGTTTGGAGATAGCGATCGTCGGGCTGGGGTGCCGTTTCCCCGGCGCCCGGGACCCACTCGCGTACTGGGAGCTCATCCGCAGCGGCACGGTCGTCTTCCGGCCCATCCCGGCGTCGCGCTGGGACCATTCCCGGTTCTACGACCCGACCACCCGCGTTCCCGACAAGGCGTACATCGACAAGGGCGCCTTCCTCACCGACGAGGAGCTGCGGGAGTTCGCCTCGCTCCACTATGGGATCGCTCCACGGCGGATCCAGGTGACCGACCCGCAGCACCGGCTGCTGCTCGACTGCGTGAGCTCCGCGCTGCAGGACGCCGGGTACGAGCGACGCCCTTTCGAGCGCACCCGCGCCGGCGTCTTCATCGGCGCGAGCGTCAGCGAGCACAAGGAGTTCCTCCTCTCCCGCATCCGCGCCGTGCAACTCTTCGACGGCGCCTTCGGGCGCGCCCTTTCCGGACCGGAAGCCGACAACCTTCGCGACGCGCTGATCGAGCACGTGGTGCCGATGCGGGCCTTCTCGATGCCCGGCAACCTGCTCAACATGGCCGCCGCCATCGTCGCCCAGACATGGGACCTGGGCGGCCCCGCGCTCTCGGTCGACGCGGCCTGCTCCTCGGCGCTGGTCGCCACGCAGCAGGCCATCGTCAACCTGCGCGGCGGCCAGATCGACCTCGCGATCGCGGGTGGGGTGTACCTGAACCTGCTGCCGGACAACCTGGTGTGCTTCAGCCGCATCGGGGCGCTGTCCCGCCGTGGTGAATGCCGTCCCTTCGACGCCGGCGCCGACGGATTCGTGATGGGCGAAGGCGCCGGCGTGGTGGTGCTCAAGCGCCTCGACGACGCGGTTCGCGACGGGGATCGCATCTACGCCGTGGTGAAGGGAGCGTCGGCGAACAACGACGGCCGCAGCGAAGGGCCGATGACGCCGCGCCAGGGCGGTCAGCTCGAAGCCTTGCGGATGGCATATCGCGATGCGGCCATCTCTCCCACGAGCATCGGTTACCTCGAGGCGCACGGAACTGCCACGACCGTCGGCGACGTCGTCGAGGTGGGAGCGTTGCGCCAGCTCTTCGACGAGGCGGGATGGACGGCGGGCGGCGGCATCCGCACGGCGCTCGGAAGCGTCAAGGCGAACATCGGACACACCATGTCCGCGTCCGGCATCGCGGGTCTGATCAAGACGGCTCTCGCGCTCCACCACGGAAAATTGCCGCCGCAACCGGGTGTCGCCGAGGAAAATGCGAAGCTCGAGCTGGGAGCCGGGCCGTTCTTCCTGCCGAGAGCCGAGACGCCGTGGGAGAGGAACGGGCGTCCGCGCCGCGCCGGCGTCAGCTCGTTCGGGTTCGGCGGCACCAACGTGCACCTGGTGCTCGAGGAGGCGCCGCAGCCGGCCCAGCCTCGCCGCACGCTTCCCGCGCCGGGCAAGGCGCGCGCCGAGCTGTTCCTGCTCGGCGGCGCTCGCGCCCCGGTGGTCGCGAAGTTCGCGCGGCAGATCGCTGCTTCCCTCCCCGGTCTGAGCCGCGAAGGGCGCTCGTTGGCCGACGTGGCGTACACGCTCTCGCAGCGCACGCACGGCGATGCCCGGCTCGCGCTGGTGGCGGACTCGTTCGACGTCCTCGCCGAGAGACTGCTCGCGTCCGCGGACGCGCTGGAGAAGCGCGGCGACGGCGTGGCGGACCGGATGGCGCATCCGGAGCCCTCGGTCCCCGTCCAGCTCTTTCCGGGCGCGGTGTTCGCGCAGGGGCCGTTCGAGAACCGGAAGGTCGCCCTGCTCTTTCCCGGCCAGGGCGCGCAGAAGGTCGGGTTGCTCCGCGAAGCGTACGAGCAGATACCAGCCTTCCGCGAAAAGCTCGATCAGCTCGATGCGTCCATCGCCGACCTGCATCCGCGCATCGGCGGATCGCTGCGCGGCTTCCTCCATGCGGAGCCGTCCGCGGAGGCCGAGAGACGCCTGACGCGCACCGAAGTCTGCCAGCCGGCGATGGCCGCCGTCGGCCTTGCCCTCCACGCGCTGCTGCACAAGCTCGGCATTGGCGGCGACGTCGCGGTCGGGCACAGCCTGGGCGAATTCGCGGCCGCGGGCGCAGCCGGATTGATTGGCGCGGAAGATGCCGTCCGACTGGTGTCACAACGCGGACTGGCCATGGTGGACTTGCCGCTCGCCGACGCGGGGGGCATGGCGAGCGCTGCCGCGTCTGCGCAGGAAGTCGCGGATGCGCTGCGCGGTATCGACGGAATCGTCGTCGCCAACCTGAACCACCCGAATCAGACGGTCATCTCGGGAACCACCGCCGCCGTGAACGCCGCGAGCACGAAGCTGACGGAGCGCGGTATCGCGGTGACGTCGCTGGACGTCTCGCACGCCTTCCATTCGCCCTTGATGGAGGGAGTCGCCGACACCATGCGCGCCCTGGTCGCCGATCTGCCGCTGGATCGCGCGGCGATCCCGGTGGTCAGCGCCATCACCGGCAAGCCCTACGCCGGCGACGAGCGCGACGTGTGGGTGCGGCACGCGACGGCGCCGGTAGACTTCGTCTCCGCACTTCGGGCGACGGCGGCGCTCGGCGCCCGCATCTTCATCCAGGTCGGCGCGGGCGGCGTGCTGACGTCCTTCGTGCGCGCGACGCTCCCCGAGAGCGAGCGGACGGTGAACGTGTCCTTGGCATCCCGCGAGGACGACGGCCTGCAGCAGCTCGCTCTCGCGCTAGGGCACATCTGGGCAGCGGGCATCGAGCTGAACGCAGCCCCGCTCTTCGAGGGACGGGATGCCGGGCTCATCACCTTGCCGCCCACAGCGCTCGATACGCAGCCGTACTGGGTCGTCGAACGCCCGCAGGTCCCCGCAGAGCCGTTGCGGCTGCCCACGGCAGCGCAGGAGATGACGCAGATGGATCCGTTGGTGGCGCTGTTCCGCGAGCAGGTCGCTCTGTTGCAGCAGCAGGCGAAGGTGCTGGAGCAGCAGGCAGCGGCGCTGGCTGGAAAGGGAGTGGCGCTGCCGCAGCTCCCGGCGATCCCGCAGCTTCCGCAAAGCGCGTCGGCAGCACCGCCGGCGTCCCGGCCTGTCGAGCTCGCCGCCGCCGAGGCGGTAAAGCCGTTACCCCCGTCCGAGGAGCGGGTGGCGAAGGCGATCTTCGCGTCCGTCGCCCGCATCAGCGCGTTTCCGCTGGAGGCCATCAAGCCCTCGCAGACGCTCGCCGGCGATCTCGGCTTCGACTCGCTGATGACCGTCGAGCTGGACGGCGACGTGAACAAGGCGTTCCCGGGCTCCGGCGGACTGCCGCGGAACCTGCTCGGGCCGCAGACCAGCGTACAGGACATCGTCGAGCACGTGGCGCGGGCCGTCGCGCAGCCGCATGCGCCCATCGCTCCGGTGCTTTCGCCCATCCTCGGCGAGATGGCGAGCGAAGGGCGCGAGCTGCTTCCATTCGCCCCCTCGTTCGTCGAGGCGAATCTCGGCACGCCGGCGGCGGAGAACCCGTTGCCCAAGCGCCTGTTGCTCACGCGCGATCCGCTCGGCGTCGCGGACGCGCTCGCCGCGCTCCTCAACGACAATGGCCACGACGCAATCGTCGGCGAGCCTGGAGACCCGCTGGAGAACATCGGCGGCGTGATCCATCTCGCGCCGCTCGGCCGTGGGGAGTCGGAGGTCGAGCCAGGGTTCAAGGCGGTGCTGGAAATGCATCGGCTCGCGCGGGCGCAGGCCGGGGCCGCCTCCGGCGGCACGTTCGTGGTCGCCGTCCCCGGGACCGACGAGATCGACGCCGCCCTGGCCGGCTACGTGAAGGCCTTGGCGCGCGAGCGCACCGACGAGCTGGTCAAGTGCGTCGAGTTGCGCAGCGGGGACGGAGCTGGGGCCATGGCGAACGCGCTGTTCGCCGAGCTGCGCTCGGGCAACGCCGCCGCCGAGGTGCGCTGGGCAGGCGGAACGCGATACGAGCCGGATCTGGTGCCGGCCGCAACCGGCGAGCCCGTCGAGATCGGCTCCGGCGACGTCGTCCTGGTGACCGGTGGAACCCGTGGCATCGGGTTCAAGCTGGCGCAAGCGCTCTCCGAGCGGGGAGCGGCGGTGGCGCTGGCAGGCCGGACGCCCCCTCCGGCGCTGCCGCCACGGGCCGTATTCGTGCAATGGGACGTGACGAAGCCGGCGGCAACCGCTCTCGACGACGCGCGGGCGCGGCTGGGAAAGTTCACCGCCATCGTGCATGCCGCCGGAATCACCGAGGACGGTCCGGCCGCGGATGCGCGGGACGAGTCCGTCGAGCGCGTGCTTGCGACGAAGGTCGCCGGTTTCTGGGGCGCGGTCCTGGCCACGATGCAGGATCCGATCCGCGCCGTGGTTGCGGTTTCGAGCTGGGCGGGCCGCTTCGGAAACGCCGGGCAGACTTCGTACGCCGCCGCGAATGCGGCGCTGTCGCACGCCGTTGCGTCGCTTGCCCGCAAGCGCCCTGGCGTCCGGGCATCGTCCCTGGAGTATCCGCCCTGGGAAGGGACGGCGATGGTGGCGAAGATTCCGCCGCTCGTGCGAGCCGCGCTCGCCGAGCAGGGGGTGCCGTTCATCGACGACGCAGCGGGGATCGCGGCGTTCCTCTCGGCGCTGCGCGGCGGCTGGTCCGGGCCCGTCCTGCTTGCGCACTCTCGTCCCGCCCGCCGGATTGCGCACAAGGTTCGCATGCAGGTGTCGCGAGCCGAGCATCCGTACCTCGAAGACCATCAGCTCGCCGGTCAGCCGGTGCTTCCCCTTGCGGCAGCCCTCGACGTCGCCGCGTATGCGGCGGCGGAAGCGATCGGCACCTCCGGAGCGCCGCTCCTGCTCCGCGATTTCCGGCTGCGTCAACCCATCCGCATCGCCGACGCCGCCCAGTTCACCGTCTCCGTGAGTGGGTCGAACGAGCTGGCCGTGTCGCTGTCCTCCGCTGCTGCAGGAGCGCCGCGGGCGTTCTCGCGCGCCCCCGCTTACACGGCATTCGTCACGCCCGCCGCCGACGTCGCTTCCGCCTTGAGCTCCGCCCTTCCCGCCCCGGCAGCGATGGCTCTGCCCGAGCTGCCGATGACGCTGGACGAGTTCTACGGCGGCTTCACCTTCCACGGTCCGCGGATGCGCGCGATCGAGTCCATCGAGCAGATGTCGCCGCAGGGCATCGTCGGTTGGGTGCGGACGAGCAAGCCGGCCAACTGGATCCGCAATCCGCACCGGTCTTCGTGGACCGTGGATCCGCTCGCGGTCGACGGCGCGTTCCAACTCGCCGCGTACTGGGCGTGGTCCCACCTGCAACGGGCGGGGTTTCCCATCGGCATCGAGGAGTTCGTCCAGGTCGCTCCGCTGGGCGAGGGCCCGGTGCGCGCCTCGCTCACGCTCGAGCAGAGCGGCGGCGACGAGGTCCGCGGCACCATCGTGCTGCAGTCGCGCGACGGCAGGGTGGTGGCCGTTGCCCGCGGCGTGCAGGGGGAGTTCAAGCACCGCGATCCGCGCTTCCTCATCGGCCGCACCTCGCCGCTGAAGACGGCTCCCCCGGCTCCGGAGCCGAAGCCGCCGGCGGTCGACGAGGCGACGTATCGCATCGAGCAGTTCCCCGAGGTCCAGGAGCTGGAGCAGCGGCTCGGCCTCGCCACTGCGTTCGGCCTGCGCAATCCGTACTTCAACGTCCACGAGCGCGTCACCAACGACACTTCGGTGATCGGCGGCCGGACGGTGATCAACTGGTCCAGCTACAACTACCTTGGCCTGTCTGGCGACCCGAACGTCACCCGGGCCGCGCAGGAAGCGGTCGCGCGGTACGGCACCAGTGTCTCCGCGAGCCGCGTCGCCTCCGGCGAGAAGCCGCTGCACCGCGAGCTCGAGCAGGAGCTGGCCGCGCTGCTCGGCACGGAGGACAGCGTCGTCACCGTGTCCGGCCACGGCGTCTTCGTCACCACCATCGCCACGCTGGTGAAAGACGGCGACCTCGTGTTGCACGACGCGCTGGCACACGACTGCATCGTCTCCGGCGCCAAGCTGTCGGGCGCGAAGCGCCGGCCGTTCCCGCACAACGACTGGCGCGCGCTGGAGAAACAGCTCCAGCAGCTCCGGCCGCACTACCGGCGCGTCCTCATCGCCATCGAGGGCGTGTACTCAATGGACGGGGACTTCCCCGATCTGCCGCGCTTCATCGAGCTGAAGAAGAAGTACGGCTGCCTCCTCCTGGTCGACGAGGCGCACTCCATCGGCGTGATGGGGAAGACCGGAGCTGGAATCGGCGAGCACTTCGGCGTGAACCGCGCCGACGTCGACCTCTGGATGGGGACGCTGAGCAAGAGCTTCGCCTCCTGCGGCGGCTACGTCTGCGGCAGCAAGCAGCTCGTCCAGTTCCTCAAGTACAGCGCCGGTGGTTTCGTGTTCAGCGTGGGCATCTCGCCGGCGAACACCGCCGCGGCGTTGGAGGCGCTGCGGCAGCTCAAGGCGCATCCGGAGAAGGTGGCGCGCCTGCACGAGCGGGCGTCGCTGTTCCTCCGGCTGGCGAAGGAGAAGGGAATCGACACGGGCTTCTCGGCGGAGAGCGCGGTCATTCCGGCCATCCTGGGGAACTCGCTGCACGCGCTTCAAGTCAGCGATGCCCTCAAGCAGCGGGGAATCAACGTGCAACCGATTCTCTACCCCGCCGTCGAGGAAACCGCGGCGCGCCTCCGGTTCTTCTGCACCGCCACGCACACCGAGCAGCAGATCCGCGAGACCGTGGAAGTGCTGGCGGAAGAGATCGCGCGGGCGCGGGCCGAATCCGGCGAGGCGACCGGTACGGCTTAAAGAAGTCGTAGCGAAAGCGCCTTCAGCACCGCGCGCGTGCGGTCGCGCACCCAGAGCTTGCCGAGAATGCTGGCGACGTGGTTCTTCACCGTCCGCTCGGCGACGCCCAGCGCGTCGCCGATCTCGCGGTTCGAGTAGCCGCCGGCCAACAGCCGCAGCACTTCCCGCTCCCGCGCGGTGAGGTCTTCCCTCACCTCGTCGTGTCTTTCGCCCGTTTGCAACGAGGCGAGGCCGCGCAGCACCGTGTCGCTGACGGCGGGTTTGAACCAGGTTCCGCCGGCGGCGACGGCGCGGATGGCCTCGCCGAGCTCCTGGGGCGAGGCGTCCTTGAGCAGGTAGCCCCGCGCTCCGGCCCGGAGGGCGGCGAGGAACGCGTCCGCGTCGTCGAAGGTGGTGAGGACGATGCAGCGGATCGGATTCGCGTCCGCCCCCAGCTCGCGCAGGACGGCGATTCCGTCGGCGCGCGGCATGCGCACGTCGAGGAGCGCGACGTCCGGCCGGCTCCGGCGCAGCATCTCGACCGCCTCCGCGCCATCGCGCGCCTCGCCCTCGACGCGCAGGCCGCCGTCCAGCTCGAGCACCCGGCGGAGCCCCTCGCGGACCAGGGTTTCGTTCTCCACGATGGCCACGCGGATCACGAAGCGCTCCGCAGCGGCACGCTCGCGCGCACGGCGAAACCGGCTCCGGAGTCGACGGTCAGCGTGCCGCCTGCCGCCTCCACCCGCTCCCGCATTCCCCGCAGCCCGTTTCCCGTCCGCAGCTCGGGTGCTCCTTCTCCGTCGTCGCGGGCGCGCAGCTCGAGCATGCCGTTGCGCTGCACGAGCTCGAACCAGAGGTTGCTCGCGGATGCATGGCGGGCGGCGTTGGTCGCGATCTCCTGCGCGCACCGGAGGATGGCGGTGGCGCAGAGAGGATCGCGCACGGAAAGCGAGGCGGGCGCCTCGACATGGATGCGCGGGGTGGGAAGCTCCTCGGCGATGGCGCGCAGCGCGACGCAGAGATCGACCCGTTCCGGGTCGCGCAGCTCTTCGACGGCGCCGCGCACCTCCGCGAGCAGGCCGCGGGAGAGATCCCGGGCGGCCGCCAGCGCTTCGCCGCTGCGGTCGGCGACCTCCAGGTTGAGCCGCAGCGCGGTCAGATGGTGGCCGAGGCGATCGTGCAGCTCGCGGGAGATGCGCAGCCTCTCCGCCAGGCGCTCGTTCTCGAGCTGCAGCTCCTGCGTCCGCGCCAGGCGCCACATCCCTTCCGCCGCGAAGTACGCGAGCAGCTGGAAGCCCAGGTACGGTGGGGCAAGGAGCAGCGCCGCTCCCCGGTTCCAGTGGATGGCGATGGCGGCGAACAGCGCCGCGCTCTGAAGGGCAATGGCGGCGAGACCTGCCCGGCGCGAGGTCCTTCCTCCGAGTTGGAGCGCGACCAGCACCAGCAGCGCGCCTTCGAACCCGTCGCACAGGATCAGGACGAGCGCGATCACGGCCGCGGCCTGCGGAACGATCCAGAGCAGCCGTCCGGTGCGCAGCGCCAGCGCGAGAACGACGCCGAAGGCGACGTATGCCGCGGACCATGCGGCAAGCCGCCATGGCTCCTGCGCGCCACGGATGAAGATCGGGAGCCCGACCATCACCCAGACCGCGGCGCCGCCTGCCGCGATGAGCCTGCGCAGCTCCCTCGGCATGTCCGGAGCATACGCTGGGCGCTCCCGGGCGCACATGGGCCTGAAGGACCACGCCACGGATCGCACTTCGGGACGATGTGGCCGGCCCGGGGCCGCGGCTACGAGGAGAGCAAGGAGGAACACACATGCTCATGGCCATGGTTCTTGCTGCCGCCGATCCCGCCGACTTCCTCGCCGCCGTGCGGGCACTGGACCTTGCACGCGTCGAGCGGCTGCTCGAAGACGATCCGTCGCTCGCCTCCGCCCGCGACGAGAAAGGATCCGCCGTCGCTGCAGCGCTCGGCGCACGTCGCGGCGAAGGGTTCGTGCCTCGCCGCCAGAATCGCGTCCTCGACGCGATCCTGCGGCGTCAACCCCGGCTCGCGGGCTGGGAAGTCTCCGCGGTCGGAACCGCAGAAGACGTCCGCGCGCAGGTCGCAGGTGATCCCGCCTTCGTCAAGAGCGTCGCACCCAACGGCTGGACTCCGCTGCACGCCGCGGCCTTCGCCGACAACGCCGCGACGGCGGCCATCCTGCTCGCTGCGGGCGCGGACGTGAACGCGCGGGCGAAGAACAAGTTCGACAACACGCCCCTTCACGTGTCGATGCTCTCGCAGTCGTCGGAAGTGGCGAAGGTGCTGATGGCGCACGGCGCCGAGATCGATGCGCGCATGTCGGAAGGCGCCACTGCCCTGCACGAGGCGGCCATGAACGGCGACGCCGTCTCGATCCGGATGCTGCTCGACGCCGGGGCGGATCCGTCGCTGAAGATGCCGAACGGCAAGACGGCGCTCGATCTCGCCCGGAAAGGAAAGCATCAAGAGGCGGCGCGCGTCCTGCAGGCGGTGTCTGCCAAGGTGCGGTGACAGCGCGGTCGGAAGAGGCGGAGCGCGGCCGCATGCTGGTCTGCTACTCTCGGTCGGGTGCCGTCCGGGAGAAGGCAGCGATGAACAAGACTTTGGCAATCCTCATCGGAACATTGCTTGGCTGTGCGACGTCGCAAGGCCTGCAGGACAACGTGCAAGACAGGCCCACCAGCACCACCGTGCTCATGAACGGCGCCGCCCGGGACGACACCTCCACGAAATGAAGCTTGCGTGGTCTCTGCGCGCCAGGTCGACCTACTTCACGCCACGGTAGACGTACGCCGTCCCGAACGTCAGCGGGTGCGCCTCCGTGGCGCTGAACGCGTCCGACTCCCGCATCACGCCGAGGAACTTCTCACCCGCGGGAAAGGCCGCCGCCGTCCGGGGCAGATACTCGTAAGCGGCGCGGTTCCCCGTGAGCAGGCCCCCCACTACCGGCATCACCCCGCGGCTGTAGGCGCGGAAGAGCGCGCCGAAAGGGCCGCGCGGCTGGCCGAACTCGAGCACGATGACGCAGCCGCCGGGCTTTACCACCCGCGCCATCTCCCGCAGGCAGAGCAGCGGATCGTCGACGTTGCGAATCCCGAACGCGATCGAGGCGACGTCGAACTGTCCGTCCGGGTAGGGCAGCGCGAGAACGTCGGCGACGGCGAACTTCACCTGAAGGTGCGCCTTCGCCGCCTTGGCCGGAGCGCTTTCCAGCATCTCGGCGCAGAAGTCCGTCCCGATCACCTCGCCGCCGGCGCCGACCGCGCGCTTGAACTCGAGCGCCAGATCTCCGGTGCCGGTGGCGCAATCCAGCACGCGCTGTCCCGGAGCTGCCCCCGAGAGATGGACTGCCGCCCGCCTCCAGCCCTTGTGAATGCCGAGCGAGAGCACTTCGTTGGCGGTGTCGTAGCGCCGCGCGATCGAGGCGAACATCTCGCGCACTTCGGCGCTCATCGCGCGACCGCCCGCCGATCTTCTACGGGACGCCATAGCTCGCGCCCCACCGCATTGAGAACGGGCGCGAGCCGCGCCATGAGCGTCCTGAGGTCGTCAGGGAGCAGGGCCTGCTCGCCGTCGCTCAGGGCCTCGGACGGGCGCGGATGGACCTCGACGAGCAATCCGTCGGCGCCCGCGGCTGCGGCGGCGAGGCTCAACGGGATCACCAGCTCGCGCCGCCCGGACGCGTGGGAAGGATCGACCATCACCGGCAGATGCGTGCGCTGCTTCGCGATCACCACCGCCGAAAGGTCGAGCATGTTCCGGGTGGACGGCTCGAAACCGCGGACGCCCCGCTCACAGAGAATGACCTGATCGTTTCCACCGGCGAGGAGATATTCCGCCGCGAGCAACCACTCTTCGACCGTGGCGGCGAGACCGCGCTTGAGCAGGACCGGCCGCCGAAGCTGGCCGAGCGCCTTCAGCAGCGGGAAGTTCTGCATGTTGCGGGCGCCCACCTGGAGCAGCGCCACACCGTCGAAAGCAGGCAGATCGGCGGGCTCGAGCACTTCAGTGACGACAGCCAACCCTTGCTCGCCCGCCGCGTCGAGGAGCAGGCGAACTCCCCGCGCACCGAGTCCCTGGAAGCTGTATGGACTCGACCGCGGCTTGAAGGCGCCGCCTCGCAGCACCGGACAGCCCGCCGCGGCGACCAGGCCAGCAGCGGCCTCGATCTGCTCTCCGCTTTCGACGGCGCACGGGCCCGCCATGACTACGAACGCCGGGCCACCCACAGTCACCCCGGGGGCGATACGGACCCTAGTGCCCTGCGGCCGATGGTCGCGGAGCACCAGCGACGGCCCTGAGGTCATGGGCGGCGTCCTCGCTGCGTCTCCGGGATGCGAATCTGTTGCATCAGAGGTTTCAGAATGTTTTGAAACAAGTGTGGTATAGCGGGCCCCCCCGGGGCCGGCAAGCAGGGAGCGCAGATGGCGTGGGTCCACACAGCCAGGCCGCAGATCCCCTCGGCCGGAGCGGAGGTCCCGCGTGCTCCGTCGCGTCTGCCGGACGGCTCCTGGTCTCATCCGGAGGCCGGCGTCCGCCTCTTCGCTTATGGGGCTGCGGAGATCCGCGAGGGGGCCTCGCTCGGCGCCGTGCTGTCGAGCCTGGAAATGCCATCGGCGCTCCCGCGGCATCTACCCGGTCCGTGGTTCGGCGCCGCCGCGTTCAATGACGGTCTCGGCCCTGACTGGGCAGGTTTCTCGCCGCTGCGCTTCACGTTGCCCGCGCTCCTCGCCTGGAGCGAGAACGGCCATCACCACCTGAGGGCGTTCGGCGACCGGGCCCAGGAGCGGCTCGACTGCGCGCGGGCAAAGCTCGACGTGCCGTACGCGACCTCGCCTTCCGCGCCCGCGCGAATCCGGCGCCGCCGCGGGGAGCGCGAGCATTGGAATACGCTCGTCCTCCGCGCGCTGGAGGCCATCGCCTCGCGCGCTCTGGACAAGGTGGTGCTCGCGCGCGCCATCGACGTCGAGGCGGACGCGCCCATCGATCCGCAGGAGCTGCTCCGCGCGCTCGAAGGGCGATATCCGAGCTGCAGGGCCTTTCTAGTGCGCGGATCGGGTGGCGTCTTCCTCGGAGCGACGCCGGAGATCCTCTGCCGTGTCGAAGGTGGCAGGGTCGAAGCCGACGCGCTCGCCGGCTCTGCTTCCCCCGAGCACGCCTCGGAGCTGCCCACCAGCGGCAAGGACCTGCGCGAGCACCGCTGGGTCGTCGATCACATCACCGACGCCCTCGCCGGCGTCGCCGACCACGCCCATTGGCCCCGCGAGCCACGCGTCCGCGCGCTGGCCAACGTCGTCCATCTGCACACGCCGGTGGTCGCACACCTCTCTCCCGGACGCGGGATTGCCGATGTGGCGGCGGCTCTTCATCCGACACCGGCGGTGGGCGGCGTTCCCGTCGGAGCCGCCCTGCGCTTCCTCGCCGACCACGAGGGCCTCGACCGCGGCCTGTATGCGGGCGTCGTCGGCTGGGTCGGCGAAGAGCGGGCCGAGCTGGCCATCGCCTTGCGCTCCGCTCTGGTCCGCGGCCGGCACGCGCGGATCTTCGTCGGAGCCGGCATCGTGGATGGCTCGTCGCCCGGCGCGGAATGGGAGGAGACGGAGCTCAAGGCGCGCGCGCTCCTCGACGCGCTCGGAGCGCGCTCGTGAACTTCAATCTCCTCTGGGCCGGCGCGGTGGCTGACGAGCTGGTGCGCGCCGGAGCGCGCGATGCGGTGATCTGTCCCGGCTCCCGCAGCGCCCCGCTCGCCCTCGCCCTGGCCGACCGCCTGCGGCCGCACACCGTGATCGACGAGCGCAGCGCGGCGTTCTTCGCCCTCGGAGCGGCGAAAGCGTCCGGCCGTCCCGTCGCGCTCCTCTCCACTTCCGGAAGCGCGGCGGCGCATTTCTACCCCGCGCTGCTGGAGGCCGAGGCGACGGCCATCCCGGTGATCGCGATCACCGCCGATCGCCCGCCGGAGCTCCATGGCTGGGGCGCGCCGCAGCAGCTGGATCAGCACCGGCTCTTCGGCGGCCACGCCTTTTTCGCCGATCTCGGCCTGCCCGATCCGCTGACGCTTTCGCACATGCGCGCAACCGTCGCGCGCGCACTCCATCACGGGGGGCCGGCGCATCTGAACGCGCCCTTCCGCGAGCCTCTGGCCCCTGTTCCCGGTCCGCTGCCCGAGGTCCGCAACGAGCCCGCCGTGCACCACGTGTCGGCGCGCGGCATGCCCGACGTGCGCGAGCTCGCCGGGATCCTCTCCCGGCATCCACGCGGTGTGATCGTCTGCGGTCCCCGCGACGCTCGCGACGATTTTCCCGCTGCCGTCCGGGAGCTGTCGCGCGCTCTCGGCTACGCCGTCCTCACGGATGCGGCGTCGGGTGTCGACGAAGGCGTCGCGCATGCGGATCTGATCCTGAGGAACGAAGCCTGGGCGCGCGCGCTGCGGCCCGAAGCCGTCGTGCGGGTGGGCGGAGCAATCAGCTCGAAGCTCGTGCAGTCCTGGGTGGAGCAGGCCCGGTGCACGATCGTGATTCACGAGCGCGGCGAGCCAGTCGATCCGGCGCACGGAGCAACGGCGGTGGTCGCCGGGCCTGCTGCGGAAGTGTGCAAGGCAATTGCCGCGTCAGCGCGCGCCGAAGGTCCCCTCCGGCGTCTGTTCGAAGGCGCCGAGAGGCGCGCCCGCGGTGCCCTCGAAGTGGCCTTCGCCGAAGGTGATTGGGGAGAGCCGCTCGTCGCCCGCGAAACGGCGCTGGCAGCGGACCTGCTCTACGTGGCGAGCAGCATGCCGGTCCGCGACGTGGACGCGTTCGCGCCGCGGCGGGGTCGAGTGCTGGTGAACCGCGGGCTGAACGGCATCGACGGGATCGTCTCCAGCGCCGCCGGCGCCGCCGCCGTCACCGGCACGAAGGCCGTCGCGCTCGTGGGCGATCTCGCGCTGCTGCACGATCTGGGCGGCCTGATCGCTGCCGCCCGGTTGCGGCTCCCGCTCACCGTCGTCTGCGTGAACAACGACGGCGGCGGCATCTTCCATTTCCTTCCCATCGCCGCGCACGCCGAGCGGTTCGAAGAGCTGTTCGCCACTCCGCACGGGCTCGATCTGGAAGGCGCTGCGCGGCTCTGCGGAGCCACCTTCACGCGTGTCGCGGACGGGAGAGCGCTGCGCAGCGCGCTGCAGCGAACCACCGCCGGCCTGCAGATGGTCGAGGCGCGCACGGACCGCGCCGCCAACGTGGCGCAGCACCGTTCGCTGCAGGCCGCCGTGATCGCGGCGCTCGGGGATCCGCCTTGAGGACGTTGCTGCTGCACGGTTTCGCTGGAAGCCCGCGCACGCTCGCGCGCTTCCTTCCCGAGGCGGAGGCGCCCGACTTGCCCGGACACGGCGGCGCTGCCGATGCCACTTCCTGGAACGATGCCCTCGCTGCTCTCGAGCCGGCGGACCCGGTGCGCATCGTCGGCTACTCGATGGGGGCGCGGCTGGCGTTGGGCCTCGCCTTGCGCAATCCAGCGATGGTCAGCGAGCTGGTCCTGGAAAGCGGCACGGCCGGCATCGAGGACACAGGTGAGCGCGCCCAGCGGAAGGCCGCCGACGACGACCTGGCCGCCTTCATCGAACGCGAAGGGATGGAGAAGTTCATCGACCGCTGGGAGCGGCACCCTACCCTTGCATCCTTGCGGCCGTTTGCAGCGCAACTCCGCTTCGAGCGGCTTGCGCATCGTCCAGCCGGGCTCGCCAGCGCGCTGCGCCATCTCGGCGCGGGCGCGCAGCCGAGCTACTGGGCGGATCTGCCGCGCCTGCGCGTACCCGTCCGTCTGATCACCGGCGCGAACGACGAGAAGTTCTCCGCGCTCGCGCGCCGGATGCGCGACCTCCTCCCGCAGGCGTCGCTGATCCCGATTCCCGACTGCGGGCACGCGCCGCACCTCGAACGACCCCAGGCATTCGTGGAGGCACTGCGATGAAGTGGAACCTGGTGCAGAAGCACGAAGACGTCATCTACGAAAAATCGGGCAACGGGATTGCCAGGATCACCATCAACCGCCCCGAAGTCCGCAACGCCTTCCGCCCGCAGACGCTGTTCGAGTTGCAGAAGTGTTTCGACGACGTGCGCGAGGATCCGGATACCGGCGTCGCCATCCTCACCGGCGCCGGGAACGAGGCGTTCTGTTCGGGCGGCGACCAGCGCATCCGGGGGACGCAAGGATACGTCGGCCGCGACGGTGTTCCCCGCCTGAACGTCCTCGACCTGCAGAAGCAGATCCGGTCGCTCCCGAAGCCGGTGGTCGCGATGGTCGCCGGATATGCCATCGGGGGCGGGCACGTGCTCCACGTCGTCTGCGACCTGACCATCGCGGCCGACAATGCCCGCTTCGGCCAGACCGGACCGCGGGTGGGCAGCTTCGACGGCGGGTTCGGATCCTCGACGCTGGCGAGCATCGTCGGCCTGAAGAAAGCGAAGGAGATCTGGTTCCTCTGCCGCCAGTACGACGCCCAGCAGGCGCTCTCCATGGGGCTCGTGAACGCGGTGGTCCCGCTCGCCCGCCTCGAGGAGGAGACCGTGAAGTGGTGCGAGGAGATGCTCCAGCTCAGCCCGCTGGCGCTGCGGATGCTGAAGCGCAGCTTCAACGCCGCGCTCGACGGCCAGGCGGGGATCCAGGAGCTGGCGGGCGACGCGACCATGCTCTTCTACATGAGCGAGGAAGCGCAGGAAGGCCGCGACGCGTTCAAGGAGAAGCGCAAGCCCGACTTCCGGAAGTTTCCGAGGCGACCATGACCGAGCTGGCCGCCATCCGGCCCGGACTCGGCGTGTGGCTGATGGCCGCGCGCCCGCGTACGCTGAGCGCGGCGGTCTCGCCGGTTCTGGTGGGGACCGCCATCGCGCACCGCGTCGGGGCACTGCGCCCCGCTGCCGCCGCGCTCGCGCTGCTCGCGTCGCTGCTCATCCAGGTCGGAACGAACTTTGCGAACGACTACTCGGATTTCCGGCACGGGGCGGACGCCGACCGGGTGGGGCCGACGCGAGTCACACAGAGCGGCCTCGTGCCGCCGGGAACCGTCAAGCTCGCTGCCTGGTTTGCATTTGGCATCTCCGGATTGTTCGGGATCGCCCTGGCCGCGATGTCCGGCTGGCCCATCCTGGTCATCGGTTTGGCGTCGGTCGCTGCGGGTTGGCTCTACACCGGTGGGCCGTGGCCGCTCGGCTACCACGGGCTCGGCGATCTCTTCGTCTTCGTCTTCTTCGGGCTGGTCGCCACCTGCGGCACGGTGTACGCGCAGGCCCTCTATGTTCCATCCATGGCCTGGATGGCGGGAGCGGCGGTTGGATCGCTCGCGACGGCCATCCTGGTGGTCAACAACCTTCGCGACCGGAAGACCGACGCGCACGTCGGCAAGAACACGCTGGCGGTGAAGCTCGGCGCGCGCGCGACGCGCGTGCAGTATGCGATCCTGGCACTTGCGCCGTTCGTCCTCGCCATCCTGCTGGGTACTCTCTGGCCGCTGCTCGCCTTGCCCGCTTTGCTCCGGGCGCTGCGCACCGTGCTCACCCAGGAAGGAGCTGCCCTGAACCGCGGCCTCGGCGAGACGGCGCGCGCGCAGATTCTCTATTCGCTGCTGCTGGCCGCGGGATTGTGGCAATGATGCCGGCGCGCGCCGTCGGGCGGCGCATCGAAGTGCGCCCCTACCGCTTGCGGCTCACGCGACCGGTGCGCACGGCGCGCGGCATCCATGAGCTGCGCGAAGGCTTTCTCGTCTTTGCCCACGACGGAGAGCGCATCGGCCGCGGCGACGCGGCGCCGCTGCCGGAGCTCGGGACCGAGTCGCTCCGCGAGTGCCACCGCCAGCTCCAGGAGGCGACCTTCGAGGCCTTCCCGGAGACTCCCGCCGCACGGTGCGCCGTCGAGCAGGCGTTGCTCGACCTCGAAGCGCAGCGCGCCGGCGTCCCTCTCGCGCGGCTGCTCGAGCGCGCGGCGCCGCTGGAAGTGCCCGCGAGCGCCTTGCTCTCCGCCGACGCGGTTCCCGAGCTCGCGCGGGAGGCGCAGCGCGCGGTGGCCGAGGGATTCCTCACCTTGAAGCTGAAGGTGGGGATGGGCGACGACTACGCGCGCGCCGCGGTCGTTCGCGACGCGGCCGGGCCCGACGTGAAGCTCCGGCTCGACGCAAACGGCGCCTGGGACGCTCCCGAGGCGCTCCGGAAGCTGCGAGAGCTCGCGCCGCTGCGGATCGAGCTCTGCGAACAGCCCACGCCGGACCTGCTCGGCCTGGAAGGGTCACAGGTGGCGTTGGCGGCCGACGAGATGGTGGCTTCCGACCCGGAGGGCGCGCTCGCCCGCGCGGCCGTCATCGTTCTCAAGCCGATGCTCCTCGGCGGCATACTTCCCGCTCTTCGCCTCGCACGGCGCGCGCACGAGCGCGGCCGCAAGATCGTCGTCACCAGCTCGCTGGAGAGCGCCGTCGGGCGCGGCGGCGCAGCACACCTCGCTGCCGCTGTGCTCGCGCTCGGACCGCAGCCTGCTGCCGGCATCGCCACCGGGACGCTGGTCGAGGAAGACGTCGGCCCGGACCCGTTCGCCCCGGCCGGTGGAATCGTGCGCATCCCGGCTTTGCCGGGACTCGGTCTGCCGTGAAGCTCGTCTTCCGCGGATCGGCGCTGGAGATCGCGCCTACCGCCGTGCATGAGCGGCGGATCTTCGCCGAAGGAAACAACACGCCGGATACCGCCGGTCTCGTGCTTGGCGCGATGGATCGGGGCGCGGAGCTGGTACTGCTCAATCCGCGCCTGACCGCCGCGGAGCGGACGGCGCAGAGGCAATCGATCTCGGGGATCCCGCCCGCGGGCGAGGCCGCGTTGGTCCTCTTCACGTCGGGCACCACGGGTTCGCCCAAGGCGGCCCGCCTGGCACGCGACAATCTCGAAGCGAGCGCGCTCGCGGCGAACCAGGTCCTCCAGGTCGACGCCCGGTCCCGCTTCCTCTGCGTGCTGCCGCTGTTCCATGTCGGCGGCCTCGGAGTCCTTTTCCGCTGCGGGCTGGCCGGCGCCACCGTGCTGCTGCACGAGCGCTTCGACGCCGCGGCAGTCGCGGGGGAGCTGCGCGAGGGGGCGACGCACGCCAGCCTGGTCGCGACCACGCTCGCGCGGGTGCTGGAGCAGGGTGCCACATTCCCGCCCGCCATCGTTGCCGTCGGCGGCGGTCCGGTGCCGAAGCCGCTCCTCGAGCGCGCCCGAAGCGCGGGGCTGCGCGTTCTGCAGACCTGGGGAATGACCGAAACGTGCTCGATGGCCACCTGCGAGCGCCCGGACGACGCCGACGGCGCGACAGCCGGACCACCTCTCCCGGGGTTCCAGGTGGTCGTGGACCAGGGAGAAGTCGTCGTTCGCGGACCGGCGGTGATGCGCGGATATCTGGGGCAGCCGCCGCTTCAGGGAGGGTCCTTCCGCACCGGCGATCTCGGCGAGATGGATGCTCGGGGACGGCTCATCGTCCATGCGCGCCGGAGCGATCTCATCGTCAGCGGAGGCGAGAACATCTATCCCGCCGAGGTGGAGGCAGCGCTGCTCGCACACCCGGAGGTGCGCGATGCGGCGGTGCTCCCCGCCTCGGACGAAGAGTGGGGGCAGATCGGCGTCGCGTACGTCGTGACGGACGCGCCGGTGAGCGGCTTGCGCGAGTTTCTCCGTGCGCGCCTCGCGAAGTACAAGGTGCCGGTGCGTTTCGTAGCGGTTTCCGAGCTGCCCCGGAACGCCGCCGGCAAGGTCGATCGGGTCGCGCTGCAGGGGCGCCTGGAACTGGAAGAGCGCTGACTTTGGTTCCCGAGCGTGGAAGCGTTATACACAGCGGCCGTGGACGCGCGCCCCCTGCCCGTCGTGTCTTCCGCGCCCCGCCCTCTCGACGCGGCGTCGCTCGGGCTCGTTGCAAGGGCCGATGCGCGGGCGCAGGGATTGTTCGACCGGTTCGGCCGCGCGCACACGTACCTGCGCATCTCGGTGATCGAGAAGTGCAACCTCCGTTGCCGCTACTGCATGCCGGAGGAAGGCGTGGCATTGCTGCCCAAAGGCGACTTGCTCTCCTTCGAGGAGATCGAGCGCCTGGCGACGCTGTTCGTGCGGCTGGGCGTTCGCAAGATCCGCGTGACGGGCGGTGAGCCGTTGGTGCGCCGCGGGGTGGACGATCTGGTGGCGCGTCTCGGGAGGCTGAAGTCATACGGTCTGCAGCGGCTGGCGATGACCTCCAATGCGCTGCTCCTGCGGCAGCACCTCGACGGCCTCCGCGCCGGCGGGCTCGACGCGGTCAATCTTTCGCTCGATACGCTGCGTCCCGAGCGCTTCCGCGAGATCACCTTGCGCGACGGGTGCGAGGAGACCATCGCGGCGATTCGCGCGGCAGCAGCGGCGGGATTCGATTCCGTCAAGGTGAACGCGGTCGTGATGGCCGGCGTGAACGACGACGAGCTCGTCGATCTGGCGCGCGCGTTCGCTCTCGATGCGCCCATCGAGATGCGCTACATCGAATATATGCCATTCGAGGGAAATCACTGGGGCGAGCGGCTCCGGATGTTTCCCGCCGAGGCGATCCGCGCGCGGCTCGAGGAGCAACTCGAGCTGGAGGAGATCGGGTTGGCCGAGACCGCACGCGTTTACCGGGTACGCGAGAGGAACGGCCGCGACTTCCGCGGTCGCATCGGGATCATCTCCAGCATGACCGAGCCGTTCTGCGCCACCTGCAACCGGACCCGCCTGACCGCGGACGGGCACTTCCGCTGGTGCCTGCTGGACGAAGGCGAGATCGATCTGCGCGGGCCGATGCGCGCGGGCGCCACCGACGCCGATATGGCGCGGCTCATCGAGGACGGGCTGCGCGCGAAGAAGCCGGGCCATGCGCCGGCCGAAGAGCTGGTGGCGCTGCACCAGGGCCCGGGGCACGCGGGCCGCTCGATGATCCGCATCGGCGGCTGAGACCGCCTACGCCGAGACGAGCATCTCGATCGGAATTCCACCGCTCTTCGTCCGCAGCAACGTCGCGAGCGGCAGGGAGGGCACCGGCGCTGTTGCCTGCGCCTTGACGAGCACGATCCGCCATCCCGGTCTTCGCCGAGCGGCGTCCGCGACCTCCGCCGCAAGGCGGCGCACGTCGGCGTTGATGCGGACTCCATAGGGCAGATTGCAGCCAATCAGTCCGCGGCCCGGGTCGGCAGTCAGGTCCGCGAGCCGCCGTTGGAGGATGTCGATGTCCACTCCCGCGCGGGAAGCGTTCTCGGCCGTAGCTTCGACGGCGCCCGCGTCCTGATCGGAAGCCTCGATACGCACGGTGACAGGACGCTCTTGCTTCCGCGCGGCAACGGTCAGGTGTTCCCATTGCCGCGCGGAGAATTCCGGCCAGCGCTGGAAGGCAAACCTGCGCGCGATGCCCGGTGCACGGCGCATCGCGATCAGCGCGGCCTCGATGGCGATGGTCCCGGATCCGCAGAGCGGATCGCAGAATGGTTCCTCGCCGTCGTAGCCTGCGCCGAGGAGCAGCGCAGCCGCGAGGGTCTCGCGGAGCGGTGCCTTCGCCTGAGGCCCGCGCCAGCCGCGCTGGTGCAACAGTGCGCCGCTGGAATCGACGCTGACGGTGCAGACGTCGTGGTCGAAGCGGGCGAGGAAAAGCTGCGCGTCCGCCGGCGCCTCCTCGCCGGTACTCTCGACGCGCGAAATCCTGAAACCGACCCTCGCCTCCAAGGCCGCGTGAAGCCGCTGCGCTACTGCACCCGAGTGGTAGAGCCGCGACTTGCGGCACGTCACCCGGAAAGCCGCGCATGTATCCTTGCGCAGGAACCGTTCCCACGGCAGCGCTGACGCTTTCCGCACCAGTTCCGGGAAGGTCGTGGCGCGAAAGGGCTCGCCGATCCGCAGCAGCACGCGGCTTGCCGTGCGCAGCCAGAGGTTCAGCCGCATCGCTTCCGACAACCCGCCTGCCACTTCGACGCCGCCCGCCAGCGCGCGCCCAGGAAGGCCGAGCGCTCGCATCTCCGACGCCAGGACCGGCTCCAGACCCGGCGCGCAGACCGCGAACAGCATCGCGCCCTGCTCTACGACATCCTGTGGTACGTGGCGAGGGCGATGCGTCAGGTGAAGGGCGAACAGGTGCGGCGCGAGCTGCTCCCCGGGCAGTCGGTGGAGCTGCTCAAGGAGCTCCATCTGGTCGGCCGCGACGGCGCGCTTCACGCCGACACCCTGCGCAAGCTCAAGCAGGTCAACCACCTCGTTCAGCTGCTGACGCCGGCGGTGGACGACGTGCTCGAGCGGCATCCGAGCCCGGTGTTGGTCGACGCCGGCGCCGGCAACGCCTATCTCGGCTTCGTCCTGTACGAGCTCTTCCTGCGCGAGCATCCCAGCGCTGTGATCTATTCAGTAGATACGCGCGCCGATCTGGTCGCGCGCGGGCAGGAGCGCGCGGAGCGCCTCGGCTTCTCGCGGATGCGCTTCGTTCGGGGCGGTATCGGCGATTCTCCTGGCGAACTGCCGGAGCGCGTGCACATGGTCCTCGCCCTGCACGCGTGCGACACCGCGACGGACGACGCGCTGCTCCTCGCTCTGCGCCACGATGCGGACCACGTCGCCGTCGTGCCCTGTTGCCAGGCGGAGGTGGCCGCGCAGCTGAAAGAGAACCGGCACGCCGCCCCGCAACCTTGGCCGCTCTTGTGGGGACATGCCATCCATCGCCGCGAGATCGGCGCGCACCTCACCAACGTGATCCGCGCGCTGGCGCTGCAGAGCCGCGGGTACCAGGTGACGGTCACGGAGTTGACCGGCTGGGAGCATTCGCTGAAGAACGAGCTGATCCTCGGCCGCCGCGTGCACCGCGAGCACCGCGGCGCGCGCGCCGAGTTGGAAAAGCTGCTGGAGACGACCGGAGTGCGACCCAAGCTGGTTCGGGAGCTGAGTGGATGAGTTTCGACCCCAACGCCGCCGCTGGCCCCGACTCGGGCATCTTCGGACTCGACCACTCGCCGGAATCGGCGCGCGTCGTGCTGGTGCCCGTGCCGTTCGAGGCGACCACCAGCTACGGCGGAGGGACATCGCAGGGGCCGGCCGCGATCCTGCGCGCGAGCCGCCAGGTCGACCTCTGGGACCTCGAGACGGGGAAGCCATATGAGGCCGGGATCGCCATGTTGCCCGAGCCTTCCTTCCGGCCGCCGTCCGGGCGCGACCCGGCGACCGTCAATCCCGTCTCGCGGGAGGTGAACGCGTGGGTGCAGAAGACGTGCGCGGATTGGCTCGCACGCGGAAAGATCGTGGGGACGGTAGGCGGCGACCACAGCATCTCATTCGGCGCCATCGCGGCGCACGCCGCGAAGTATCCCGGACTGGGCGTCCTGCACTTCGACGCGCACGCGGATCTGCGGCACGCGTACGAGGGATTCGAGCACTCGCATGCCTCGATCATGGACAACGTCGTCCGCGAGACGAGCATCGAGCGGCTGGTCCAGGTCGGCATCCGCGACCTGTGCGAGGAGGAGCACGAGCGCATCGCTTCCTCCGGCGGCCGCATCGTCACCTTCTACGACGCGGAGCTGGCGGAAGCGCGCTTCGCCGGGGAGTCCTGGGCAGCGCAGTGCGGCCGGATCGTCGCGAAGCTGCCGAAGCTCGTCTACGTGAGCTTCGACATCGACGGCCTCGACCCGGCACTCTGCCCGCACACCGGCACGAAGGTGCCGGGCGGACTTTCGTTCCAGATGGCGACGTCGCTGATCGCAGCGGTCGTGAAGAGCGGCCGAAAGCTCGTGGGCTTCGACCTGACCGAGGTGGCGCCGGCACAGGACGGCAGCGAGTGGGACGAGAACGTCGGCGCACGGATGCTTTACAAGCTGATTGGATGGTCGCTGAAGTCTGCGGCTGCGTGATATCTACCGCGGCGCATGCCTCCTCGATGCGACGGCGAACCTGGCGATTCCGTCGAGTTCGTGCGCAAGCAGAAGTCGTACTGGCAGGAGGTGGACGAGCCGCATTTTCGTTGGCAGACGGAAGGGCCGTACATCGCGGGCACCGAGGCCGCGCTCCTCGCACGGGCGCAACCGCGCCCTGGAGAGCGGATGCTGGAGATCGGCTGTGGCGAGGGTGCGAATCTCGTTCATCTCCGGCACGGGCAGGCGGATCTCGACCTGTTCGCCGTGGACTTCTCTCATGCGAAAGCCCGCTTCGCACGCACGGCAACCGCAGCGCACGTCGCGAACGCAGACGCGGCGTGCTTGCCGTTCCGGAGCGGAACGTTCGATGCGGTGCTGGTCCGGGATCTTCTCCATCACGTGCCCGATCGCCGCGCGGTGATTTCCGAGGCATTGCGTGTGCTGCGCTCCGGGGGGTCGATCACCGTCATCGAGCCGAACGCGTGGAACCCTCTGGTGGCCGCGATGGCGGTTGCCATCCCTCCCGAGCGCGGAATGCTGCAGTCGACGATGCGCCGGGTCGGAACGGAGCTTCGGGAGGCAGGAGTCACGAAAGTCGCGATGGAACGAGAGCAGCCGCTGCCGATTTCCCGTGTCCTCCTCCATTACAGGCTGGGCCTGCCGGCATTAGGGCGGAATCGCTTGATCGCCGCCATCCTGCGAGTGGCCGAGAGATCCGCTTCCGTTCTGCCGCGGTCCACGTGGGCCTACTTCGTGGTCCGCGGCCTCGCGCCGTGAACGGCGTAGCTTTCGCGTGGTATGCCTCGTCGGTCCTGCTAGCATCCGCGCTCCCAAGGAGGATACCGTCCGCGCGCTGGTCATCGTCCCCGCGTACAACGAGGCGCGCAGTCTCCCGACCTTGCTGCCCGCGATCCGGGAAGCAATGCCGGCAGCGGACATCTGCGTCGTCGACGACGGCTCGGACGACGAGACCGCTGCCATCGCGGCGGCGCACGGCGCGGTGGTGCTCCGGAATGCCGTGAACCTCGGCATCGGAGGCGCGGTGCAGGCGGGCTACCTCTGGGCGCGGGATCATGGCTACGAAGTCGCGGTACAGGTGGACGGGGACGGTCAGCACGACCCACGCTCCGTTCCGCTCCTGCTCGCGCCGATTGCCGAGGGCGGCGCGGATCTCGTCATCGGGTCGCGCTTCCTCACCGCCGGTGGCTTCAGGTCGACTGCGCTGCGCCGCGCGGGGATCAGGTATCTCTCGTGGTTCATCGCGATGCGATGCGGGGCGCGCGTGAGTGACCCGACCAGCGGCCTGCGGGCCGCAGGGCGGCGTGCCATCGAGCTCTTCGCGCGGGCGTACCCCTCCGACTATCCCGAGCCAGAAAGCATTCCCATCGCCATCCGCGCCGGACTGCGCGTCACCGAGCAGGCGACCGAGATGGCGCCGCGGCGTCACGGTCGCAGCTCCATCGGAGCGTCGCAGACGCTCTACTACCTGATGAAGGTGTCGCTGGCGCTGATCCTGCTGCCGCAACACCCAAACCGGAGGGACGCCAGATGACATCCGCCGAAGCGATCTCCCCTCAGCTGCGCATCTTCGGCGCAGCCGTGTTGCTGGTCTTCGTCGGCTGGGTGGTTCGGCTGGTGCGCACGGAACGCCTGACGCTGCGCGACAGTCTCTTGTGGCTGCTCTCCACGTTGGTCGCACTCGTCACGATCGCGTTTCCTGAGTTGCTCTTCGAGACGGCGCACCTGCTCGGCGTCCAGGTGCCTTCGAACGCCCTGTTCGTCCTGACCATCCTGTACCTGCTGCTGAACCTGTTTTCCGTGACGGTGGGTGTCTCGTTCGTGTCTGCACGTACCCGGCGGCTCACGCAGGAGTGCGCGCTGTTGCGCGCCGAGATCGAGCTCCTCCGCGGCGACAGATCAAGTGCCGCCCACCCGAGCGAAGCCTGAGCATGCCCTCATGACCCAGCGTCCCGAGGCGGCGCGGGATCGTCAGCTGCAGCCGTCCGGAACGAAAGCACCTGACAAGCCGCGAACGCGGTGGCAATCGCGAGAGCGCACGCACCCAGCGCCGCAAGGAACAGGTCAACACCCGCCATCGCCCGGAAGACTTCTCGTGCGCGCCGCGCCGGCAGGCGCCAGCTGTAACCCTGGATTACTTCCACGGCCGGGGTGGCCCCGTCTCCGCGAAGCGCGACGGGTCTTCCCGAGACCACCGTCGAGGTCAGAGACAGGGCGCCGCCGGTCGCCGCCTCGCTGGGCACGGCCAGCACTGCCACGTCACCGTTTCGCGCCTCGATTGCGCGGTCGTCGCACGACGTCGGTCCACAGAGGCGCAGCTTCACCTGCGCCGGCGCGGCCGCTTCGAAGCGCACCGCCACCGCGCGGTATGGAATCGAATCGGCGGCAAGCGGAATCGCCACCGTGCGCTCCGCCTCGAGCAGCACCTCGACCTGGGAGCCCGCGATCGCAACCGCGCGGCGCCCCTTGGGCCGCTGATGCAGATCCAGGGCGAAGAGACCGCAAGCCCATGCCACCGGCGCGACGACGAGCGCGGTCGCGCCTGCCCGCCTGGCGAGACTCAAGGTTGGTGTGATCGTCGTCACGCGTAGTAGCGGACCAGAGCGCGCGCGACCGCCGCCGCGTCGATCAGCAGGAGCAGCGGTGCGAACGCCCAGGCGCCGTCCATCCACGCTCCGAGCCGGCGGGACAGCGCGCGCAACCCGATGACCAGGCCGAGCGCCTGCAGCGGAAACAAGGGCAGGAGGTAACGTCCCTGGATCAGCCCCATGCCCATTTTGCGGACGATGATCAGCTCCATCGCGTGCAGGGCGACGAGGACGAGTGCAGTCCCTCCCGCGGCGAGCCACGCCACCGCATGCTCACGGGCATCCAGGCGCCGCCAGGCCAGCGCGAACCCTACCACCGCCAGCAGGACGCTGAGCGCCAGGGCGCGGTAATAGTCGTCGTGAATCCAGGTATCAAGCCATCCCCAGCACATCCAGAAGGTCTTGTGCCAGATGACGTACAGGCGATCCGGAGTCATGGTCCACGCCATGATCTCGCCGTAGGACAGCGGGTGCGGCGTGGACGGCAAGTTCTCCGCGACGCGAGCGCGGATCGACCAGGCGACGATCGACACCGCCGCCGGAGCGAGCGCTGCCGCGGCGCGGAGCCAGGATCCGAGGCGCCGCGGGCCGAGGACGAGGGCGACCGCGACTCCCAGTACAGGGAGAATGAACGCGAAGAGCGGCTTCGAGAGACCACCGGCCACCGTGGCTGCGACGAGGAGAAGGTATGCTCGCCGGCTCCCTCCCTCGCGCGCGAGCAACGCCACCGCCGCGAACGCGCCGGTCGCGCAGGCGATCAGGGCAGCATCGTTGTTCACCACCGCGGAGAGATGCGCGATCATGGGCTGCGCCGGCACGATGATGCCCAGCAATGCCCCGTCGCGGACCCGTCCAGACCAGGCGACACCCAGGAGGAATGCGAGACAGGCGGTAACGACTCCCCATCCCACCGAGGCAAGGCGCGCAGCGAAGAGCCGCTGCAGATACGGCGCGTGGCGCGCGAGACGGTACGCTCCGGCCGCGGGCGCGTAATAGAGCGGCGGATAGGTGGACGCGGGGCCGCAACCGGTCGTGGCACGCGACGAGGGCTGATCGGGATCCGGCGCAACGAATGCCGACAACGGCGGCATCGGTCGTTCCGGCCGGAACTTGATCGGGTCGTTCAGGGTCGCCGTGAGCGCCCGGTTCTCGGCGCTGTACCCCCCGCAAACGGACTTCGGGATGGGGAGGCGCAAATCCTCTCCCAGCCGCTGGACGTAGTCGAAGTGCGCCGGCTCGTCGGGGCCATTGAACGGTGGAATGAGGCCGGCGAGCAGGACGCCCCGTGCGAACGTGAGGAATGCCACGAAGCCGAGCCACAGCCTCCACGATCCATTCGCGCTCATCGGTTTCGCAGCGAAGCCTCTGCGCGGCTCCGTGTAGCACACACCCGCCGCGTTCTGGTAGCTGAAGACGGAATGATGAAGTTCACCGTCGTCACTCCCTCTTTCAACCAGGCGCGGTACCTGGAACGAACCATCGAGAGCGTGCTGTCCCAGCGCGGCGACTTCGAGCTCGAGTACCTGGTGGTGGACGGCGGTTCGTCGGATGGGAGCGTCGACATCCTGCGCCGCTACCAGGGCCGCCTGTGGTGGGTCTCGGAGCCCGACCGCGGCCAGTCGCACGCCATCAACAAAGGGCTGGCGAGGGCGACGGGCAGCGTCCTCGCCTGGCTCAACTCCGACGACACCTACGAGCTGGGTGCGCTCGACCGGGTCGCCCGCACGTTTCGCGACACCGGCGCGCGCTGGTGCTTCGGCGAGTGCCGCATCGTCGATGAACAGGATCGCGAGATCCGCCGAGCCATCCGCTGGTACAAGCGACGACTCGGGCGCCAGTACAGCCTCGGGCGGCTGCTTACGAAGGACCTCGTCCCGCAACCCGCGACCTTCTTTCGCCGCGACCTGTTCCTCGAGGCCGGGCCCGTCGACGAGGCCTACCACCTGGCCATGGACTATGACCTGTGGCTGCGGTTCGCCCGCATCGCAGAACCAGCCTTCATCCCGGAGGCGCTGGCGACGTTCCGCTGGCACGATACGTCGAAGAGCGGCGGGCGCTACGCCGACGCTGCATGGGAGGCTTACGGAATTGCCCGGCGGCACGCCCTCTCCGGTGAGCGGGCTGCGCTCCGGCGGCACTACCTCCACGTGCTTTCGCTGGTCGCCGTGTACCGCGCGCTCGATCTGCTGCCGCGATCGCGCCGGTCGGCTTGAAAAGGGGCAGCCCCGAATGGTCCGCGGGGCGCATTTGCTGACGAATTTCTGACGTTGCCTCGTCGCGTCCACTTCACACCCCGCATTACAGTGCTTCCCCTTCCCCTGAGGCGCGAAGCTCGGAGGGGGCGATGGCTCGGGTGCAGGTCCTGGTCGCGGCGGCGGTGGTCGCGTGTTCGGGGCAGGCTTCCCATTTTCGGCTTCAGGTTGCGTCGTCGTCGAGCACCGGAGCCGGTCAGGCCCCGACCGTCACCATGCAGGCGGGGGAGACCCGGCTGGTGCGGTTCATGGTGGTCGGCGAGGTGCCTGAATCCGTCACCTTTTCCGCGACAGGACTTCCATCGTTCGCCAGCCTGACCGGCCCGCTCCTGACGCTTTCGCCGGCGCGGCCGGATGCGGGCGAGACGGTTGTCACAGTCACGGCGAGCGCGGGCTCGGAATCGGCGAGCGCCTCGCTGCGCGTGGTGGTGGAGCGCGGGAACAAGCCGCCCCTATGGCACGCCGGAGTCGGCGACCATTACCTCCTCCGCGATGATGCGCCCTACAATCAGGGCTACCACCACGTCGGCATTTGCCCCGGTCCTTCGTGCACGCTCGTCGGCACGCCGAGGCTCCTCCTCGAGTTGGGCGAGCCTGATGGTGATGCGATCAACGTCGAAGTTGAAGTCGTCGTCCGGGGGCAAGCCTTCTCCCGCAAGGCCACGCATATCGGCCGCAAGGAGCGTGAACCGGGGGCATACAGCCTCTATGAGCTCGAAATGCCCCTGACCGGATTGACGACGGACCAGTCGTATGACTTTGCGATTCGCGTGACGGATGAATTCGGAGCGTCCTACGATATGAAGTCTTCCGACGGTTGGGTGTACGCTTGGGGCCTCCTGCCATTCGAGTTCGATCTGGGTCCCTGCACGACGCACCAGTGCGCGTGCCTTCCCGCCGGCGCATGGGCCGACGGGGCGCCCGAATGCTGCAGCGGTGCCGCCGATCCGGGTGGTTGGTTGCCCGGGTTCGTGGACTGGACCTGTCGTTGACTCGACGAGGGCCCTGCTCTATTGAGACGGGCCCGTGTCGTTGCCCGTCGATGCGCCTTCCACAGCCGTAGGTGAAGCGAAGATCTCCCGGCCGCAGGTCTCGCAGGATCGCATCGCACCTGCGCCCCGCGCGAAGGGCATCGCCTCGCGGATCAGCGCGTTCATGCGCAAGGGGATGGAAGAGGACACCCTGCGCGTCCTCAACCGTCTGGTGCGTCCCGGCGACCACGTACTCGAGGTCACTGCCGGCCCCCATTCCTACGCCCATGCGCTCACGGCGGCGCGGGTGGAGACATTCCACGTCGATGCGACGCGGCTGGCATCCGGCGATCCCGTGGCGGAAATGCTCGGAGCGCACGGGCAGAGCGAACCCTACGACGTCATCTTCCTCCAGGGCATCGTCAGCTACACCAGCGACATCCAGGATCTGCTCACCGCGTTCCGCCCCTGGTGCACGTCCGACACGCGCCTGGTCCTGCTCTCCTACAACGCGCTCTGGCAGCCGTTGCTGCAGCTCGCGAACGCGCTGGGGATGCGCAAGCGTACGCCGGACGAGAACTGGCTCTCCTTCCACGACGTCAACAACCTGCTCCTGCTCGCCGACCTCGACCTGATTGGACACCGCAGGCGGGTCCTGTTGCCTGTGGGAATTCCGCTTCTCACTGCCCTCGCGAACCGGTTCTTTTCCGCGCTTCCCGGGCTCACCTGGTTCGGCCTTTGCGACTGGTACGTAGCGCGCGCCGCCGGCGCTCCCCATCCCGAGGGAAAGGTCTCCGTTGTCGTGCCGGCACGCAACGAAGCAGGGAACATCGCCCGCATCCTCGAGGAGATGCCGAAGATGGGCACCGGCGTGGAGGTGATCTTCGTCGAGGGCGGCTCGACCGACGACACCTGGGAGACGATTGAGCGCGAAAAGCAGCGCTACCGCGGCCACGCGGAGGTGCGGCTCCTGAAGCAGAAGGGCAAGGGAAAGAAGGACGCGTCGTTTCTCGGCTTCGACGAGGCGACCGGCGACTACCTGATGATCTTCGACGGCGACGTCACCGTGCCGCCGGCCGATCTACCCAAGTTCTACGAGGCCGCTCGGTCCGGAAAAGGAGAGTTCATCAACGGCACCCGCCTGGTCTACCCCCTGCACGAAGGGGCGATGCGCTTCCTGAACCTGATCGCGAATCGCTTCTTCGCCATCGCCTTCTCCTTCATCCTCGGCCAGCAGCTCAAAGACACGCTCTGCGGCACCAAGGTCCTCAGCCGGCGGAACTGGCAACGTCTGCTCAGCCTTCGCGCGGAGTTTGCCGGCCGCGACCCGTTCGGCGATTTCGATCTCCTCTTCGGAGCAGCGCGGCTGCAGCTCAAGATCGTCGAGGTGCCGATTCGCTACCAGGCGAGGACCTACGGCACTACCAACATCAGCCGGTTCAGCCATGGCTGGATGCTGCTGAAGATGTGCGTCTGGGGCCTGCGGTCGCTGAAATTCGTCTGAACCTGTCTGCCCCATTCGAGACCTGCATGAGCCTCAGCTCGACACTGGTCTCCGCGCTTGTCTCCGCCTACGGGCGCGCCAATCGATGGGGCGTGTTCCGAAGCGCCGCGGCGCGCGGCCTGTTCGTCCGCTCGTACTTCGCGTACAAGCGCCTCATCGAAGACGCGTTCGCGTCGCTGGTGCGCAAGCGACCCGATCTCTTCGCCGGCGGACACATCATCGACGTCGGAGCGAACGTCGGCTACACGGCGACGGTCTTTGCCCGGGCCGTCTCCCCCGGTTTCCAGGTGTACGCGTTCGAGCCCGAGGCCCGGAACTTCGAGGACCTCGAGCGAACCGTCGCCCGACGGAACATGAAAGGCGTGGTGGTTCCGGTACGGCTTGCCGCCGGCGAGAAGGAAGGCGAGGTGGAGCTCTGGTGCAACGAGGCGCACCACGCCGATCACCGCATCGCCACCGACGCGCTGCGGGCCTCCGGATTACCCGTGAAGAGGACGATCCGGCTCCCGATGGTGAGCGTCGACGGATTCCTCGAGCAGCGTCGGATTGGCGGACCGATCAAGTTCGTCAAGATCGACGTGCAGGGCTACGAGCTCGCCGTGTGCAGGGGAATGGTCGCGACGATGAGCCGCAACCCCGACCTGGTCATCGCGGTGGAGTATTGTCCGGCGGCGATCAAGGAGATCGGAGACGAGCCGGCCACGCTGCCTGCGTTCTTCTCGGGCCGCGGATACGCGATCAGCATCCTGCGCGGCGATGGAGAGCTCCTGCCGGCGGATCCGGTTACCCTCGCCCGGATCATCGCGGAGCGCGGCTACGTCGATCTGCTCTGCACGCTTCCTCACGCGTAGTACCGTTGAACGGTGTAGAAGAGGGCGCTCCCCAGCACCAGCGAGAGGAACGCCGCGAGCCGGAGCTTGATCGGTTCGCCGCTGGAGCCCACCGATCCCCCGGCGATCGCCAGGAACGCCAGCGGCGAGAGGGGAATCAGGTACCTGCCCATCCCTCCGTCGATGACCGGGGCGCCTACCTTGGTCCAGATCAGGTAGTGGTAGCCGAGCACCATCGACCAGGCACTGGCGGCGATGGCGAGCAAGAGCAGCCGGTGCGACGCCTTCAGGATGCCGCGCGGGATGCCGAAGAAGATCGACGAGATCAGCGCCACGAACAGGTACGAGACGATCAGCCAGTGAGGGAGCGCGACGTCGAGCCACCCCAGATTTCCCACGAAAGAGGAGAGATAGAAGCTCCCGTAGACGCGATGCGTGCGCAGCAATACGCCGATCATCCGCAACGGGTCGCCGAGCACGAGAGCCATCTGTTCGGCCGGATTCGAGCCGGCGTGCAAAGCCGGATGGTCCTTGATCGCCAGATCAGTCCAGACGACGGTCGCTGCCAGCTGCAGGGCGACCAGGCCCGCAAGCAGTAGCGCTCGCCGCGGCACGCCCCGCAGCTTTCTCGCCGGGACCAGAAGCAACATCAACGAGAGCACGAAGTAGACCTGCTTGCAGAGCGACAGGAGAAAGGCGAGCAGCACCAGTCGCGCGATCTCGACTCGTCGAAGCGGCGTATCTCCACCAAAAGTGGCGTTCAGGAACGCTGCTACGAGGACGAAGGACAGCCAGTTGGTGACGACGTCCGGAGACGCGGATCCGGCGAGGAAGACGGACATCGGGCTGAGCGCGAGCAGGGCCAGGCCCCACTTGAAGACCGGGGCGATGCGGATTGCGAACCACATCCCCGCAACCCAGCAAAGCAGGTTCGCCATCCGGGCGAGATAGAGCAGCACCAGCGGAGACAGACCTGCCACGCGACCTGCAGCGATGGCCAGTGCCTGCGGCAGGTACGGGATGGGCGCGTATCTGCTCGGAGCGCCAAAATCGATGAACTCGCGATCTTCGGCAGCGAGCGGTTTGGAAAGCTGAGCGAGACGGCTGTCCGGATCGAACTTGCGCTCGGGATGAAACGGAAGCTCCCAGAGTCCCACCGCGTCCTGCATCCGCAAGAAGCTCTTTGGAATCCGGGCGCCGACGAACTGCCTGCCGTCGATGACCCGGATCTCCGGCAGGACGCGGCCCTCGGAGACGGCGAACGCACGAAAGAAATGAGCCGGCTCGTCGGGGGTCTGCAGCGGAGGCGTGAGCAACGCGAATGCCAGTCCTGCGAGTGAACCGGCGACGAGGAGGAACCGCTCGGGACTCAACCATCGCCGCCCGCCGTCGAGCGGTCTGCCGGAGCTTGCTGGCTGCAATTCGCGTCGCAAGACGTCGAACGCAGCGCGACGGGTGGTAGGGATGAGAAGACCGACGGCCAAGCAGAGCACCAAGGCACCGAGCGCAATCCATTGGCGACCGGAATGCGGTGCAGGTTCGATCCAGAGAGCGGACCCGCCGACTTCCATCAAAGAGCCGCTCCGTGCCCGTGCATCGACGCGGAGCGTGCGCGCGTCTTTCGGAACGGCGCCGTTGGCGATGAGCAGCTCCCAGGCGCCGTCGCCTGGATGCCAGCGCGAGAAAAACCTGCTCGATCCACTGCTCACCGCCAACTGCACGGCCTCGGCGGTCTCCGTCCTGACCCAGGTCTGGAACGAGAACCGCCGACCCGCGAGCAGATGCGCGTCGCCCAGGTCCTGATACAGGGCGACGTCGCCACGCGTTCCGGCAACGATGGCGGCGAAGGCGGCACCCGGGGCACCGCGCGGGCCGCGCCGGACCGCGCCCGACCCCTCGCCTCCGAGCCCCCAGCCGTCCGGTGGCGCGTCTTCGCCGCCCGACCAGGCTGCGAGATCGAGGTTACGCAGGGCGGTGTCTGGAGCGGGATCGAGCCAGAGCGAGAATCCGCCCACCTCCACCTCTGAGCGATTGCGCGCCCAGGCGTGAAAGCGCAAGGCCGTCACGCCGGGCGGTACGGTGCCGGCGGACGTGAGCAGCTCCCAGCCTCCGCTTCCGGAATGCCAACCCGAGGTGAAGAGCCGCTGGCCCGCGTTGATGGTCAGCTGCGCGACGCCCGGCGACGTCGCCCTCACCCACGCCTCGAACTTGAAGGCGTGGCCGATGGCGAGATGGGCGTCGTCGACGTCCTGGTAGAGCGCCATGTCGCCCGACGTTGCGGAGACGATTGCGCCGAATCTTCGCCCGCCGGGAAGTGCCGGACCCGTCCGGACCGTGCCCGTGCCGGGCCCGCCCAGGACCCAGCCGTCAGGCGCGGACGAAGGTCCATTGGTCCAGGAGATCAGGTCGGGATTGCGCAGCTTGGGTCGCGGGGTGAATCCTGGGGTGCCACAACCCGCACCGATTGAAATGAGCACAGCAGCAGCGATCGTGCGCACGAGGCCGCGCCGGAGGAGCTCAGACGTCGTAGAGCTTTCGGATGTCGTGCTCGAGCACGCCCCAGTCCCTGGCTGCCGCGGTCGCCAGGCCGCTCGCGATGATCCGCTCGCGTAGCGTCGCATCGCCGCAGATCTCATGGATCAATCCCACAGCCTGCTCCGGCTTTCCCGCCTGATAGAGCAGGCAGTTCTCGCGGTCGCGCAGGTACTCCGCATTGCCCGCATTCGCCGCGACGATGGCGATTCCGCCCGTCGCCATCATCTCCAGCGGAGGATACGAGAAACTCTCGAGCAAGCTCGACTTCACGAGCAGGTGGCAGGACTGGTACGCCGCGGCGACGGAGTGGTGCGGCACTTTGTGGAGGAAGCGGTCGACGCGGTACCACCTCTTCGGGGCTCCCTGGTACGAGAGGTACCACACCTCGAACCGGGAAGGATCGAGCTGATTGGTGATCACGAAACTCTCGTCGACGTTCTTGTAGTGGTCCTCGGAGTTCCCCTCGACCAGCACCCGGATCCTGCCGGAGAAGTCGCGGGCCTTGCGCGCAAACAGCGCCAGATCGATTCCGTTCGGCGCGTAGGCCGCTTCCTTCCTGAAGCGCTCGGCAAGCCAGCCCTGGCACCATCGCGAGATGGTGATGTACTTGAGCCGGTCGAGCGAATTGTAGGTGGCGTTCGCGAGGATCCGGCGCGGATCCCCGAACGGGTAGAAATCGGTCTCGAAGTTCTGCACGAGATAATACCGGGATGCGAACCGCGAAGAGTGGTTCACCACGTCGACCGTCGACCACAGCGTCGCGACCGCGCGATCGAAGCGGGCGTGCACGCGCGTCTTCCGCCACGGCATCACCGGGAGGCCGGAAACGTCGGTGGCCCGCTCCTTGTCGTCCATCGAGAACAGCGTGACGTCCGCTCCGTTTTTCCGCAGGATCGACGCATGGCGGACGACGACGTTGACCCCACCGCTGACCTGGGTGGAGGGGAGGACGAACGCCACGCCGATCGGCAACTTGGAGCCAATGACCTTCGCAAACGACACGGCCGTGGAGGACGTCACCGAGCCGCTCAGAACGGACCGCCGGGCAGCGACGCCGATCCGTTCGCGCTCCTTTGGCGACTCGATGAGGCTCGCCACCGCCCGGTACCAATCCTCGCCGGTGCGGCAGAGGAGCGCGTTCTCGCCGTTCGAGGTTCGCGCGGCCACCGCCCCTGTGTCGCTGGCCACCGTCGGCACTCCGACCAGCGAAGCCTCGATCCACTTGTTCTCGGACTTTGCTTCGTTGAAGAGGCTCGCCTCCAGCGGAGCGAGGTTGATGTCCGTGCCCGCGATCAGCCTCGGCAACCGCGTCCAGGGAACGAATCCCTCCGCCTCCACCCGTCCCGCAAAGGGCATCAATTCGGGGGGAAGGTCGAGGATCCCGACGATCTTCAGGCGTGCCTGGGGAAAGTCAGTCAGGATGCGCACCAGGGTGGGGAGGATCATCCTGACGTCGTCGTTGTGGGTAATGCTTCCGCTGAAATACCCGAGCACGACGCTGCCGTCGCCGCGCGGGCGGCGGCGCTGGAATGCCTCGTTCGACAGCGCGACCATCTTCTCCGAGGCGACGTTCCGATTGACGAACACCTCCGGAACGTACCTGGCCAGCTCGGTCGCCAGCGGCTCGGTGGTGGTGATGGCGGCATCGCAAAGGCGAAGCGTGCGTCGCATCCGCTGGACGCCGTCCATGTAGAGGTCCTTTTCCGCAGCCGTCATCGTTCCCAGGTACTTGATGGTGCGCACGTACGTCTCGTCGATCACCAGGTCGTCGATGTCGAAGAAGACGGGCTTGTTGCAGGCCTTCGCCCGCGCGATGAACTCCTCGACGACGGGAGTATGGGGGCAGCGGAAGAACACGAACGCCCGGTAGTACCGGACGAGATCGAGATCGAGCGAGTTGTAGAAGACCGAGGCGGCGGAGAGACCGGCAAATTGCAATTGCTCGATCTGGTGGTCCACCCGGTACCGGGTCGGATGCGGCAGCGTGCATCCGTTGACGAAGAGGACGTCCCTGTATTCCCTGCGTCCGAAGAGCTTCCCGCGCCGCTCGGCAACGATCCGGCGCACGAACTGCTGCGTCTTTTCTGCGAACGCGACCGGCCCGTCGTGCACGAGCGTGTCGAGTCCCTTCCGCAGCAGGACGATCATTCGCTCGTTGCGCTCGGCGGGGACATGCGCGGCTGCTGATAAGGCACGCCTTCGTCGACTGTCAAGGGCGAAACGCTCGTGGCACGAGGCGGCCTTCCCATGTATGAAGCCGCGGTGACGTACTGGAAGAACAAGCGCGTGGTGGTGACCGGCGGGGCGGGATTCCTCGGATCCTTCGTCACCGAAGCGCTCCGTGGCGAAGGGGCCGACCCGTTCGTACCCAGGAGCGCGGCCTTCGACCTCCGGGACGCGGGCAACGTGCGTCGGCTGTACCGGGAGACCCAGCCCGATCATGTCCTGCACCTCGCCGCCAGGGTGGGCGGCATCGGTGCAAATCGGACGAATCCGGGCACGTTCTTCTACGACAATCTGATGATGGGAGTGAATGTCCTGCACGAGGCGCACGTCTGCGGCGTGCCGCGCGTGCTGGTGGTGGGCACCATCTGCGCGTATCCGAAGCACTGCCCCGTGCCCTTCCGCGAGGATGACCTGTGGAACGGCTATCCGGAGGAAACCAACGCGCCTTACGGGATCGCCAAGAAGTCGCTGACGGTCATGTCCGATGCGTACCGGCGCCAGTTCGGGCTACGATCCACCGTGGTGTACCCGGTGAATCTGTATGGACCGCGCGACAACTTCGATCTGGAGACCTCACACGTCATCCCGGCGATGATCCGGAAGTTCCTGGCAGCGAAAGAGAGCGGCACGAGCGAAGTCGTCCTCTGGGGCGACGGCTCTCCCACCCGCGAATTCCTTTACGTCGAAGATTGCGCGCAAGCCCTGCTGCTCGCGGCCGAGCGATACGACTCCAGCGATCCGGTGAACATCGGCTCGGGCGTGGAGATCTCGATCCGCGAGCTCGCCTCGCTGGTGGCCGCGGCGGCTGGCTACGCCGGGCGGATCGTCTGGGACGCGTCACGGCCGAATGGGCAGCTCCGCCGGCGGCTCGACGTGTCGCGTGCCCGCGAGCGTTTCGGCTTCACCGCTACGACACCTTTGTCCGAAGGCATCGGTCGCACGATCGAATGGTACCGGAAGGAACGGATGCGATGAAGAAGGCGCTGATCACCGGCATCACCGGGCAGGACGGCAGCTATCTCGCCGAGCTGCTGCTCGGCAAGGGCCATGAAGTCCACGGCATCATTCGCAGGTCCAGCTCGTTCAACACCGAGCGGATCGAGCATCTCTATCGCGACCCGCACGAGAGCGACGCAAGAGTGCGGCTCCACTACGGCGATCTGAACGACTCTTCGTCTCTGCAGGCGATCCTGCGCAGCGTCCAGCCCGACGAAGTGTACAACCTCGCTGCGCAGAGCCACGTCCGCGTCAGCTTCGACATCCCCGAGTATACGTCGGAGATCACCGGGCTCGGGTCCATCCGGCTGCTCGAAGCGATCCGGCAAGTCGGGATCATGCCGCGTTTCTACCAGGCATCGTCTTCCGAGTTGTATGGCGCTGCGGTCGAGACGCCCCAGCGCGAGACGACGCCGTTCAATCCCTGCAGCCCGTACGGGTGCGCGAAAGCGTATTCCTTCTACATCACGAAGAACTACCGCGAAGCGTATGGCATGCACGCGTCCAACGGGATCCTTTTCAATCACGAGAGTCCGAGGCGCGGGGAGACCTTCGTCACGCGCAAGATCACCCGCGCCGCGACGCGCATCCGGGTCGGCCTGCAGGACAAGCTCTACCTCGGAAACCTGGAGGCAAAGCGCGACTGGGGATTCGCGGGCGATTTCGTGGAGGCGATGTGGCTGATGCTGCAAGTCGACCGCGCCGACGATTACGTGATCGCGACCGGCGAGATGCATTCCGTGCGCGAGTTCCTCGATCTCGTCTTCTCCATGCTCGACCTCGACTGGCATCGCTACGTCGAGATCGACCCGCGCTACTTTCGTCCGCGGGAGGTCGACATGTTGCTTGGCGACGCGAGCAAGGCGCGCAAGGTCCTGAACTGGCGGCCGCGCGTGAATTTTCTCCAGCTCGCCAGGATGATGGTGGACAGTGATCTCGCGCTCGCGGAAGGGGAAAAGCGGGCCCGTGGTTGACCGGCAACGATGACCCCCCGCTGACGGCGAATCACGGCACCAGCACCACTTTCCCGAAATTCTTCCTCGCCTGCAGCCGTTCGTGGGCGCGGCGCGCTTCGGCGAAGGGCACTTCCTGGTCGACGATGGCCTTGAACTCCCCGGCCGAAAAGCCCTTCAGGACCTCCCGCATCTCCCTCGCGAGCAGCTCCGTCTCGCCCCAGAGCTGCCCCATGTTCACGCCGAAGATGCCTTTGTTGTCCGGCAGAAGCTGCAGCGGGTGGAACCAGCGCATCTTCAGCACCGTCCCGAGCGCGGCGAAGAGGTTCCGCCTCTCTCCGGAAACAGTGGCGCTCGCGCCGTACATCATCAGCCTTCCCACCGGCGCGAGGCAGCGGAAGCTCTTGCGAAACGTACCCACCGGATCGAGCGCGATGTCGACGCCGCGGCCGCCGGTGATGCGCTTCACCTCCTGCTCGAAGTCGAGCTTCCGGTAGTCGATCGCGTGCGAGAGCCCGAGCTCGCGGAGCCGCTCGTGCTTTCCCGACGATGCGGTTCCGATGGAGGTCGCGCCGAACTTCCTGCAGATCTGCACCGCGGCAGTCCCGACACCGCCCGCCGCTGCGTGAATGAGCACCACGTGGCCGCGCCGCAGATTGCCGAGCTCCACCAGCATGTGCCAGGCGGTCAGCCAGACCACCGGAATCGACGCCGCCTCCGCGAAGCTCAAACCGGAAGGCATCGGTATGACCGCGCCCGCCGGCACGCAGACCATCTCGCTTTGCCCGCCGAACCTCGTCAGCGCGATCACCTTCTCGCCTGCGCGGTCGATCGGCAGATCGATCTCTCCCGAAACCTCGTACCCGAGCACACCTGGCAAGGGCGGCGCGTCGGGGTACATGCCGACGCGCGCCATCACGTCGGCGAAGTTCACACCCGCCGCGCGCACGCGGATGCGAACTTGTCCGGGCGCCGGCTTCAGGTCCGGCGCCTCCCGCACCTCCAGGACCTCCGGCCCGCCCCGCCGCGTGATGACGACCTGTCGCATCCGGCCTCCCTTGCGCGAAACCGCCCACCGCTGCGACCATGCGGGCGTGCGACCCCTGCGCATCCTCGCCATCGCCGGCCCCGCGGTCCTGCTCGCCTGCGCGACGCCGGGCAGACGTAGCACGGCTCCCGAGAGTCCGCTCGCGGCCCGCGTCGAGGGTCCGGGCCTGCTCTTCGAGGTGCTCTACAGCGGCGTGGATGCCCGCGAAGTGCCGCGCATCGAGCAGGGCCTCCTCACCGCCGGCGCCCGCGTCGCCCGCTGGGGCAGCTTCCGCGAAGGCGTCTACGTCCACCTGCTGCCCGATCATGCCTCGCTGGAGGACGCCGTCGATCGGCACGGTTATCCCTGGCTGCGCGCCTGGGCATTCGGAGACCAGGTGCTGCTCCAGTCCCCGCGCAGCTGGAATGGCGAGGCGCAGGACGACGACGTCGTCGAGTTGCTCACGCACGAGCTGACTCACGCCCTGATGTACCAGCTGATGCAGCCGGCAACCTCTCCGCCTTGGGCGACGGAAGAGCCACCGCTCTGGTTCCGCGAAGGAATGGCCTCGGTCACGGCCGACCAGGGCCGCCGGCGCCTTTCCGCCGAGGAGCTGGCAGCATGGGTGGCAAATCACCCGGGTATCGATCTGCTGCGTCCGGATGCGGAGCTCTACCGGGCGCAGAAGGACGCGGTATACGGCGCCGCGCACCGCGCCTTCGACCTGCTCGTGCGCCTCGCCGGGGAGGATTCGGTCCGCCAGGTGCTCCAGCGCGTCAGCGGCGGAGCAGGCTTTTCCGACGCTTTCCGCACCGTCACCGGGTACGCGCTCGACGACTTCGAGCACGAAGCGCTGCGGAGCGGATTCGATCCCAGGGTCATCCGGTTCACGACCGCGACCGGAGCAGGCGGACCCTAACGCGTCGCCGAGACTGGCGGCCGCGCCCAGGGCGACGGAAGCACCGGCGGACGTCCCGTGTCCTTGCGCGTCCGCTGCAGCTCGATCTCGCTCACCAGGATGGTCGGAGCCACCGTGCTCACCGCGACGTAACCGCTCTCCGCCCCGCAGTACCCGTTGAACACGCGCTGCTCGTCGCCCGTCGCAATGATCTTGTTGATCGATAGCAGCGGCGTTCCGACGATCTCCACGCCGCGCACCAGCGTCTCCGCGCCCGTGTTCGCGTCCACCTTGTAGACGAGCCGCGGCTGCCCCTTGAAGGCCTGGTACGCGTAGCCGCTGGTGTCGGTGTTTCCTCCCGTGACGTCGCGGATGATCAGCCCGAACGGCTTCTCCTGCCTCTTTGCCTCGGCGATCAGCGCTTCCTTCAGTTTCGGCCACGGCATCGCCTTCGACGACTCGACGATCAGATTCGACATCCGCGCCACGGGATCGCGCCCCGGCGCCGAGCGCCCGTGGCCGTTCGACTGCGGCGGCACGCCCTGGACCGGTGCCCGCGACATCAGGAACGTCCTCAGCACGCCCTTCTCGACGAGGACGGTCTTCTGGCCGGGAACGCCCTGGTCGTCGAAGCGGTAATACCCGTTGAGCGAAACCGGACCCGCTGCCCGCTGCGTCGGATCGTCGATGACGCTGATGAAGAACGGCAGGATCGGCTTGTCCACCTGGCCCTTGAAGGTGCGTCCATCCTTGTCGTCGTTCTGGCGCTCGCCCTCGAGCCGGTGCCCGACCGCCTCGTGGAAGAGCACTCCCGCCGCCTCAGGCTCGAGCAGTGCCGGACCTGTGTACGGGTCGAGCACCGGCGCCTTCCGCAAGGCCAGGAGCTCGTCCACCATCACGTCGATTCGCTTCGAAAGGTCCGCCCCGCGGGGAAGCTCGATCTCGCTCGCCCCGTAGAAGTCGCGGCTGTCCTCGAGCAGCATCCCGTCGGGAGCGCGCGCCCAGGCCTGGACGTGCAGCGCGTAGATCACCCTTTCCGTCACCAGCCGCGCGCCTTCGGTGCTGGCGAACTCGCGCTCCTCGTGATCCACCGACACGCGCACGTGCGAGTCGAACAGCTCGGGGTGCGCTCCGAGCCGCTGGGTCTGCTCGCGGAGCTCCCGGTTCCAGCGGGCGCGATCGAACGAGAACGTCGCCGGCGGATCGACCGACACCTGCGGCTGTTCACGGGAGAAGCTGGGCGGCGTCTCCGGATCGTCGGGCCGGTACACCTGCTTGCCCTTCTTCTTCAGGAACGCCGAGAGCGCCTTCTTGTACGTCTCGTCCGTCAAGAGCCAGAGCGAGTTGCGCAGCGCGGCGGGATCGTCGTCGAGAGGAGCTTCTCGCCCTGCCGAGTATCCGGACTCCGCCCCTTCGAACTCGAACATCTCGGGCGTGCCGGTGTTGTCGAACTGGTAGCTCCCGACGCGCACGTCGACCTGCAGCCGCCTGTCGCGCCGCCGGCGGTCGACGAAGACCGCTCCGTACTTGGCGCCGATCTCCTGCGTCTCGATGCCGCGGACTGCGTAGCTGAGGAAGTAGGGAGCATCGTGTCCGCGAAGCTGCAGGCTCTTGTGCGCCCGCTGGAGCTCCTCCGCCATCGCGGCGAGCTGACGCTGCCGTGGGTCTTTCGGATCCGGATTGAAGGCAACGGCAGCAACCAGCAGCAGGTACAGCATGCTGCGTTTGTAACCCGGTCTGGAGGGTGACGGCAGAAAAAAAGGCGCGGGCCCGCCCGGAATCGGGCCGCGCCACGCCCTTCAAGTGAAAGGGCGTCTACGCCGTTCGCACCTTGTCCTTGCCGAAGGTGACGTTCTTCGTCGCGTTCCGCGTGTCGATCACCAGGGTGGCGTCGCGCACGAGCTGCTCGTAGTCGATGCACTCGTGGTCCGTGGCGATCACCACCACGTCCGCATCCTTCGCCGTCTCCAGCGGAACGCTCTCCATCTCCAGCATGTACTTGGGCTGGTGCCGCATCTCCTTCATCTTCGGGCAGTACGGATCGTGGTAGCTGACGTGCGCGCCCTTCTCGCGGAACAGCTCGATCAAGCGGATGCTGGGACTCTCGCGCAGATCGTCGATGTTCTTCTTGTAGGCGAGGCCGAGGATCAGCACGCGGGCGCCCTTGAGCGCCTTGCCCTGCTCGTTGAGGGCGTCCATCGTCCGGTCCACTACGTGGTGCGGCATCTGCCAGTTGATCTCGCCGGCCAGCTCGATGAACCGGGTGTTGAACTCGAACTCGCGCGCCTTCCAGGTCAGGTAGTACGGATCGATCGGGATGCAGTGCCCGCCGAGGCCCGGGCCCGGGTAGAAGGGCATGAACCCGAACGGCTTGGTCTTCGCCGCCTCGATCACTTCCCAGAGGTCGATGTTCATCCGCTCGCAGAGGAGCTTCATCTCGTTGACGAGCGCGATGTTCACGCAGCGGAAGATGTTCTCGAGCAGCTTGGTCAGCTCGGCCTCGCGCGTGCCCTTCACCGGGACCACCCTGGTGATCGCGCTCGCGTACAGCGCGCAGGCCACCTCGGTGCACTGCGTCGTGTGCCCGCCCACCACCTTGGGAATGGTCGCGGTATTGAAATGCGGGTTGCCCGGATCCTCGCGCTCCGGCGAGAACGCGAGGAAGAAGTCGATGCCGGCGCGGAGCCCGGAGAGCTTCTCGACGATGGGCTTCACCACCTCTTCGGTGGTCCCTGGATACGTCGAGCTCTCCAGGACGACGAGTTGGCCGGAATGCACGTAAGGTCCGATGGCCCGCGCGGTGTTCTCGATGTACGTCATGTCCGGCTCGCGGTTCGCGTTGAGCGGCGTGGGCACGCACAGGATCAGCGCGTCGGCCTTCGCCGCCCGGCGGAAGTCCATCGTCACGGTGAACGGCTTCTCCGACCTCGTTGCCCTGGCGATGCGCTCGGCGGCGATGTGCTTGATGTAGCTTTCGCCCTTCTCGATGGCCTCGATCTTCCGCTTGTCGATGTCGAACCCGATGACCGGGAAGCCCTTCTCACCGAACGTGAGCGCGAGCGGCAGTCCCACGTACCCCAATCCGCAGATGCCGACCACCGCGTCCTTCGCGAGGATGCGATCGAGCAGCGTCGGCTCTTTGACCTGGAGCATTTCCCCTCCCCGAGGCGGGCAAGCTAGCCATCGCTCAGCGTTTACGCAGAAAGAGCACGGCGGTGAACAGACGAGCCGGCGCGGTTCCCGCCGCGTCGATCCGGATGCACCGGGCGGGCTTCTTCTCGGCATACCCGGGCGATACGTCGCTGGATAAAAGACTCAGGTCCCAAGGAAGGGTGGCGCCGAACGCAAACAGCGCCTTGCCGGCAACCTCCACGCACCTCTCCAGGTCGTAGCCGAAGCTCAGGCCGCTGCGCTCCAGGCGGGCGAGCAGTTCCTTCTCCTCGGCGGTGGCACGGCGCTGGACGACGCTCTCTTGCGGCACGTACCAGCGCGACTGGAACACGTGCTCGCCGCGCCCGCGCAGCTCGTCGACGAACGCCGCGCAATCCTCTCGCAGGGCGGCAACACGTCGATGGACGATGCCGCTGCGCTCATACCCCCGGTGCTCGCCTGCCGCGAGGTCGAATCCGTCGCGTCGCTCCATCGCGGCGATGCCCGCGCGCGCCGTGTCGGGAAGCGCAAACAGGCGCCCCGGGATGATGCGGTTCTGCTCGAGCCCGTCGACCTGGACCGTATTGTGGCCGGCCGTCCCGCGGCGCGCGTTCCGTTCCTGCGGGTCGCGCGCGTAGACATACGTGCCGCGGTCGACCAGCACGTCGAACGAGCCGAAGCTCAGCTCGACCGAGTTCTTGTCGTTGTGCCCATGGCCGCCGGTGCCACCCTGCCCGTTCGGTCCGGCGCTCAGGCACATCCAGGCGTCGCCGGAGCGAAGGACCGCCAATCCGGCATCGGGCAGCACGGCGCTGTCGCGGCGCCGCTCGGCAGTGAATCGCTGAGCGGACGGCATCCACGCCCACTCCGGCGCGCTCGCATCCGCGACGAACGACGCGTCCAGCGCCGTGCGGGGAGCGAGCGGCAACGCGCGGCAGGAATCGAGGTCGCCGATCTGTGGCATCTCGCCCGAAGGCTTGAGCATCGCAGCCAGGCTCTGGAACAGCCCGCGAACGGCGCGCTCGACGCGATCCGGCGCCGAGAGACCTGCGGCCCGCGCGGCCAGCGCCGCGGCCAGGAACATCTCGGCGCAGAGCCGGTGGTATCCCGTCGACGATTCGAAGTGCGTCCCGTCGGCGCGGCATTGCCGCGGGATCTCCTCCCACAGCCTGGGCGCGAACGCGTCGAACCAGCGCCGCAGCTCGGGAAAGAGCGCGCCCACGACGACCAGCCCGACCAGGTCGGCGGCGTAGTGGTTGGTGCGGATTGCGCCGGTCTCCTCCAGATGACCGGCGACCCAGGCGCAGTGCTCCTCGAGAAAATCCACCAGGAACGGAGCATCGGCAGCGTCCCGGACCAGGCCGTGCGTCAGCGCCACGGACGTCGCCCGAAGGCTGACTTCCATCGCGCACGCCCACTGCACGCCGAGCCCTGCAGGATTGGTATCCCGGAAATGGCGGACGGTCTCCACCCAGGCCTGCGCCCACGAGAAGTCGCAGCTGATCTGGTACGCCTGCGCGAAACGCCAGAGTTGCGGAAGGCGACCGACCTCCCACATCACCTTGGCGTCCGCGCCGCGCTGGAAGAGGTCGACGCGCTCTCCCGGAACCGACGGGTCGTACTCGATGCCCGGCGCGAAGGGATCGCGATGATAGTCGATCGGCGACCCGCAGCTCTTCCACTGACCGAACAGCGGCAGATCCCCGCGCAACGCCGCCTCCGCCTCGCGCAGGATCTCAGTGCGGTCACCATCGGCCGGCGCGCGAAGGACCGCGGGACGCGGGCCCATCTGCGCGAACGCCGGGCGGCGCGGGGGCCAGTCGAAGAAGAACGGCCGTCCGCGCAAGAGGGCCCGGCGGGCGCGCACCACCAGCGCGCGGGCAATCTCGCGCGGCGGAATCGTCTGCGCGAGATAGCCGTAATACGAGACATCCATCACGCCGCCTTCTTGCGAGCCACCAGCGCCGCGGCGACGATCTCCTGCATCTCGGCGACGCGCGCTTCCCAACCCTCGCTTCTCATCTGCGCCGCGCGCACCTCGCTGGGTCCCGCTCCGGCGGCAATGGCGGCCGCGATCTCCCGGACCACCTGGTCGGCGTCCTTGCCGATGCGGCACACGGAGAGCCGTTCCACTTCCGGGATCGGCGTGGACACGACGGGAAGTCCGGCCGCCAGGTACTCGCGGACCTTGAGCGGGTTGGAGGCGAGAGTCAGCTCGTTCATCTTGAAGGGCATCAGCGCCACGTCGAACGCCTTCGCGTACCGCGGCAGATCGGCGTATCGCTTCCGGCCGAGAACGCGGATGTTCTGCGCGCCGTCCAGCGGCTTCATGTCGGTTGCACAATTCCCGAGCAGGACCACGGTCCCGCCGGAAAAGGCGTCCGCGACGTGGCGGATGAGCTGCAGATCGACCCAATCGGCGATGAGGCCCCAGAAACCGATGACGGGCCCGGGCGCGCCTTTCAGGTCGTCCGGAGTGGGAGTGGCCGGATCGAACGCCTTCGCGAAATGCTCCAGATCGACGCCGTGCTGCACCAGGTGAGCGTTCGAGTTCACCCGCGCCTTGTCGGCCCGCAGCTTCTCCGACGAGCAGATCACCACGTCCGACTTGAGCAGCAGGCGGCGCTCCAGCTCGCGGATCTCCTGTGCCGGCGCGTCGCTGAAGGCGCTGAACTCGTCGACGCAGTGATAGACGACCAGGGATTCGCCGAGAGTGCCCGAGACGGGCGCCGAGCTGGGCAAGAAGCTCCAGGAGATCGGGGCCTCGAACCCGAGATGCTGCATCGCCCGCTGGATCTGCGCCTTGAGCAGCGCTCCGTTCGCGGCGCGGACCAGCTCGCTGCCGTAGAAGGGAATGGCGAGCGGTGTCAGCACCCAGATGTTGGGATGCCGCTCACGAAGCCCCTGCATCGCGCCGGACACCTTCTTCAGCATCCGCTGCGCGTCGCACATCGAGATGGTCGGGCGGCGGTTGCCGATGCTGTTCACCCAAAGCACGCGGTTCTGCCTGGAGAGAATCTTCATCGCGTGCATCTTGGAGAGCGGATCCCCGTCCCAGTCGTTGGAGAAGCAGACGATGTCGCGACCCCGAAGTGCTCCCATCCCCGTTTCCACCTTTCGCTTCGTCGTCTGGATCGCGGGCGCCGGCGCGCAGCGCGCGCCGACCTCGAACCGCTTGCGCCACAGCTCGAGCACCCAGAGCGCATACAGCTCTTCCTTGCGGTCGCTCTTGCCGCGCTGGTGATCGTCGAGCAGACGCCGGACCGCCTTGTCGCCGAACCGCGAGCGGGCCAGAGAGTCCGAGGCCAGCAAGGCATCGCGCAAAGGACCGTGGAGCTGCCGCCGGAACCAGTTCGAGACCGGGACCGTGAACCCGCGCTTGCCCGGAGCGGTACACTCCGCAGGCAGCCAGTCGCGCGCGGCCTGCCGCAGTAGCCACTTCCCGGTCCTGCCGCGCAGCTTCACGTCCGCGGGAAGCCCCGCGGCCCACTCGATCAGGCGGTGGTCGAGGAACGGCACCCGCAGCTCCTGCGAGGTGGCCATCGTCATCTTGTCGGCCTTGAAGAGCAGATCGTCCGGCAGCCAGATGCGCCGGTCGAGCTCCAGCATCCGTTCGAGCGGAGGCAGCCCCTCGGTCTCCGCCCACTCCTGGGCAAGCCGGGTCACCAGCCGTTCGCTGACCCGCGCCGCCGGGCGGCCGATGAGGCGCGCTTTCTCGTCGTCGCTGAAGGCGACGGAGACGCCGCGGTAGCGCTGCTCGAGCGGCAGCGTCGCCCAGCGCAGGTACTTTCGCGCCTTCGGGTGCCGCATGAACGGCAGCGCCGCCGAAGCGAGCGGAGCGGCCGCGCGGAGCTGCTCCATCCACAGCATGGTCCGGTAGATGGGGTAGCCGGCCAGCACCTCGTCGGCGCCTTCGCCGGAGAGGACCACCACCACCTCTTCCCGCGCCCGCTTCGACAGATAGTACAGCGGCACGCAGGCGGCGTCCGCGATGGGCTCGTCCATGTACCAGACGAGATCCGGCAGGAAGCGGTGGAAGTCCTCGGCGGTGACCAGCACTTCGCGATGTCGCGTGCCGAGCGCGTGGGCCACCCGGCGGGCCTGGTCCAGCTCCGAGCTGCCGTCATCGGCCCGGTAGCCGACCGAGAACGACTTCACGTCGCCCTCCCCGCGCTTCTGCCGCAGGTCGACGAGCTGCGCGGCGATGCAGCTCGAGTCCAGGCCACCGGAGAGGAAGACGCCGAGGGGCACGTCCGACATGAGCCGCGCCTCGGTCGCGTCCCTGAGCCGGTTCCATAGCTCGTGCGCGAGCTCGCCCTCGCTGCGCGCGTCGGTCTCGTCGGGGAACTGGCACTTCCAGTAGCGCCGGATCTTCAGCTCGCCGTTCTCGTAGACGGCAGCGGACGCCGGGGGCAGCTTGTGGATGCCGGCGAACATCGTCAGCGGCGCCGGCACGTAGCGGGCGCTCAGGTAGAGATCGAGCGCCTCGTCGTCGAGGTCGCGGGGCACGCTCGCGTCGCAGAGCAGCGACTTGATCTCGGATGCGAAAATGAACCGATCGCTCCCCAGATGGTAATAGAGCGGCTTCTTTCCCAGCCGGTCGCGAGCAACGAACAGCCGCTGCCTGCGCGCGTCCCAGATGGCGAACGCGAACATTCCGGCCAGCCGTTCCGGCAACGCGTCGCCCCACTCCTCGTACCCATGGACCAGCACTTCGGTGTCGCAGCGCGATCGGAAGACGTGACCTTTGGCGATCAGCTCCTCGCGCAGCGGCAGGTGGTTGTAGATCTCGCCGTTGAAGGTGACGGTGACCGCGCCGTCCTCGTTGTGCATCGGCTGCGCGCCGTTCTGCGAGAGATCGATGATCGCGAGGCGGCGGTGGCCCAGGCCCACCGAGCCGGTGCAGAAGTGGCCGCTGCCGTCGGGACCGCGATGCGCGATGACGTCGGTCATCCGGCGCAGCAGCGCCTCGTCCGCGGGCCGATCCTTGTCGCGGTTCACGAAGCCGCTGATGCCGCACATGCCGTGACTCCGTAGAGCGAGAGAATCCGTTCCAGCCCGTCGGGACCGGTCGCTTCCGGGCTGCCGGCGGGCTCGGCCGACGAGGCGATCAGCGCATCTGCCAGCGCCCGGGCGTCCCCGGGCGGCACCAGACGCACTCCCGGCGGCCGATGGCCGACGGACGTCGCCACCACCCTGCGCCCGAGCGCCAGCGCCTCGCGAACGCTGACCGAATCTCCATCCGCAAGCGTGGGCCGCACGAAGATGTCGCACGCCGCCATCACCGCGAGCGCCTGCGACCGATGGAGCTCGCCGAAGGGATGCACTCCGTCCTCGCGGACCGAATCGCTTCCGGGGCCGTACAGCGCCAGCGCGGCGGCGGGAATCTTCACCCGCACGTCGGCGAATGCGCGCAGCAGGATTCCCTGGCCGTACTCGGGACGGGGAGCGATCATCGCGCAGTAGAGTGGCGACGCCCCTGCGCGCAGCGTGGCGAGCGCCTCCGGCGGGGGCCCGGGCTTGATGAACTCGTGCGAGAAGGCGGGCACGACGTCGACGCCAGCGACGCCGCACTGCACGAGCGCGTCGCGGATTTCGCCGCTGACCGCGATCACCCGCGCGAACTGGGCCAGCACCGCCTTTGCCATCGTCCGGCGGGACCGCTTCGCCAGCAGCCAGGCCGGGCCAAGGCCGGAGTGGAGCGTGATCAGCGCGCCGCCGGAAACGCGTCCGGCCGCCGCGCAAGCCTGCGCGAGCATCCAGGATTTGGGATTGCTCCCGCTGGTGTGGACATGGATCCGGAAGCCCCGCGCCGCATACGACCCGAGCAGCGCGGAGAATCGGGGAACGCTGCCCGCCGGGATCACTCCCGCCGCCGGAAGCTGTCCCTTGCCGATGTCCAGCACTTCACAGACGCCGCCCCGACCGCGGACCGCACGGAAAAGTTCTTCCACATGCGTGGCTACCCCGCCGTTCGGCGGCGGGTAGTCACCCACGAGAAGCACCCGGGTCTCGTGCTGCGACGTCATGGTGGCCAGGGCGTCTGCAAGGGTCAGGCCCGCTGCAGTCGCCTCGGACCCTCGATGTAGATGCCGGCGTAAGGCTGCGGCGGAATGCGCGAGATTGCCGCGTAGCAGCGCGCGAGCTCCTGCGCGACGGCGCGCGGGGCCGCAAGCTCGAGAGCGGCCGCCCGCGCGTTGTCGCCCACTTTCTTCGCGACGATCGCGTCGTCGACCACCTGTGCAAGCCTGGCCGCCAACGCCACCGGAGCGCGCGGCGGCACCAACCAGCCGGTGCGTCCTTCCCGAACCCACGTGGGATGCGAGCCCGTCGCAGTGGCGACGACGGGAGCGCCTACCGCGAGCGCCTCGGGTACGGGGTCCGGCGAGCTGCCGGATCGGCTCGGCGCGACGACGGCGACCGCGCGCCCGAACAGCGACGGCAACTGCTCGAGGCAGACTCCATGGACGAGCACCCGATTGAGCATGCCCGCGGCTTCGGCCTGGCTGCGCAGCCTCGCCGCCTCGGAACCTTCGCCCGCGATCAGCAGCTTCAGCCGGGGCCGGGTGCGCGCGATCGAGAGGAACGCGAGCAGGAGGTCCTGGTGCCCGCGCTCGGGGCCGTCGCAAGGCGAGGCCGCGACCACCCAGCGAATTGCCGGATCGAGCATCGGCGGGAAGATCGCGGCGGCCCGCAGGTCGTCCTTCACATCGAGCAAGCTGCGCAGCACGCAGGTCGTGGACGCGGTCGCGCCTTCCGCGACCAGTGCCTCCCGTACCGCGGCGCCGGCACAGAGCGTCCGGCTGCTCATCCGCGCCGCCCGCGCCGTCAACGATCCAACGTCGGCGCGCCCGGCATGCAGGACGACAGGCACGTCGAGCAGCCTGCCGACGAGGGCGGACTTGAGGTGGTTCTGCCGCGCATGGACGAGCGCCGGCCGAAGGCCATACAGCTCGCGGGCGAGCCCGACGATGCTGTCGCCCGATACGCCGTCGACGCGGTACCCGTACTCGCGCAGCGACTCGCACACCGCGCGGTCCGGCGAGCCGACGAACGCAATCCTGCGAACGAGGTTTCGCATGTTTCCCGCCCTCCACGACGCCCGGCAGGGGAGCGCCCGCCAGGAAGGTGGGGAGGAGCCCGAAACCAGGCAAGTGTTCTAGGTCGCTGCCGCAGGAGCGCTTCCGAGCAGCACGCGGCGAACCCGTGCCACCGGGGTTCCTTCCCCTGGAATCATCGCGATGACTGTCAGGTAGACGGCACAATAGAGCGCTCCGGCCGCGCAGAGCGCGAGGAAAGGCCGCGGCGACTCCGCGGCCATCTGCGAGATCAGCGTGGCGGGTACACATGCGACGAGCGAGGCCACGCCGATCACGGAGAGCTGCCGCCAGGGCAGCACCTCCTTCCAGCTCACCTCCAGCTCGCGGCGGACGCGGTCGAGCATGGCCACCCGGATGGCCGACTCCGCGATCGCATGACCGCTGATCGCGCCCACCATGCCGAACAGCTTCAGGCCGAGAAGCACCGCCGCAACCGTGAGCAGCAGGCGCCAGAAGAAGATGCGGAAAAGGTACCTGGTCTGGCCCATCGCCCGCAGGACGCCGTCGAGCGGCAACGCGGCGAAGGGCGTGAGCAGGATGGCGACGCGGAAGATGGGAACGCTGGCGTCGTACAGGTGGGTGAAGAGCGCAGGGACGAAGAGCGAGGCCGCGGCGACGAGGCCGGCGGTGAACGGGAAGAACACGGCGGCCAGCCGCAGATTCGCGTCGTGGAACAGGTGCACCCGGTGCTCGCGCGCGCCGGGCTCGGCGAGCCGGACCTGGAGGATGTCGCTGATGGGCGCGTAGAGGAGGTTGATGATCGGCACCTGGAAGCAGCCTTGCGCGTAGATGGCGAACGCAGCCGCATCCACGCTCCAGCCGACCGCCCACTGGTGGAACGTCCGCTGCGCGATCTCGAGCAAGAGGGCGGCGCCGAACGGCAGGGCATATGCGAGCTGCTCGCGAAACAAGTCCCATTCGATGCGCGGCCGGCCGCGGCGAAAAAAGAACCAGCATTGCAGCGCGAAGCGCACGCCGCCATGGAGGACGTAGGCCCAGAAGAAACCCTGCAGCCCCATCCCGAGCAGGAGCGGCACGACGCTCGCCACCACGCGCACCGCGTCGGAGAGGAAGATGATCATTGCGGCGGTGCGAACGCGTCCCTCCGCCGTCAGCGAGATCTCCAGCGGCGCGGAGGCGATCATCAGCCAGGTGATCAGCGCCATCTGCAGACCGAAATCCGCCAGCCCGGGATTGGCGAACTGTCTCGCGACCGCGAACCGGGCCGCGTACAACGCCACGGCGCAGACTCCGCCCAGTGTGACGAGCGAGAGCGACGCCTGCGTCAGCCAAACGCGGGCGCGTCCGTCCTTGCGGGGAACGAAGTAGTAGAGACTCTGCGCCAGTCCGAGCTGGAGCATGAAGTAGGCGGTGGTCACCACCAGCCAGATCTGCTTGTACGTACCGAACTGCGCCTGCGGGAGCAGCCTGGTGAGGATCAGCGGAAGCGCGAACCCGAGGACCGTCGCTCCGCCGCGGCCGAGCATCAGGGGCCCGGCCTGTCTGAGGATTCCGCCGGGCCTGGCCATGATCATCCGTGCGCGGAGATCCCCCGCCCCGCGCCCGGCCTGTCCGCGGTCCCGAAGTTCGTCGGGCGCGCGCCCATCACCGGCTTCTGCAGCGCGAGCATGACGAAGGTGTCCTCGAACTGGCAGGCGACGAGCGGCTTCGAGTAGAACCCGAGGATGCCGCAGGAGGAACCCTCCCAGAGCACCTTGCGCTTGAGCGCAAACGGGTCGACGCCGGGCGCATTCGGCATGTCCTCGGTGGTGGCCGCACTGATGAAGCCTTCCGCTTTGAGCGCCTGCGCCACACCCGCGCTGTAGTAACCGTTGCAGTAGGCGAAGTGCCGGATCGGTTTCTTCAGGCCCTTCTCCAGCGCTGCCTTGCACTGAGCGATCTCGCGGCGGGCGTCGTCGAGGCGCTGGTTCGTCAGCACCGTGTGCTCGGCACTGTGCGCGCCGGTGACGAGGCCGTGCGCCTCCATCTCCTTCAGCATCTCCCACGTCACCGGCAGCTCGCCGTCGGGCGGCCTGTGCGATCCAAGACCGAGACGATCTTCGAGCGCGTCCGCCAGCCGCAGGAGGCCGGGCGTGGGATGGCGCCCGATCAGCCGCTCGAGGACGATGACAGGCTGCGCGTTGCCTTCGAAGGCGTCGATCAGCCAGCGCTCGCCGGGGTTGCCGACTCCCACCGCCATGGGGCCGATCCCGCGCTCCCGCATCCTCCGCAGAGCTGCGAAGAGCCGGTCGTGACCGAGGCGCCGATCCGTTCCGACGAAGGAGGACGGGACGTAGACGATGCCGGGAACGCGCAGATCGCGCATCACCGGAAAAGCGTGGCTGTAGACGTCGCGGTAGCCGTCGTCGAAGGTGATCACGGCGACGTCGCGCGCCGCCTGGCGCGTGCCGTCGAGGACGGAGAGCGCATCCTCCAGCGAGACCACGTCGTGGCTCTCCTGCAGCACCTCGAGATGGCGGCGGAACGTCCTCTGCTCGATGTTCAGCGTGTAGAGGCTGCGCTTCTCCTCGAGGCCGAAGTCGGCAACCACGCGGTGATAGCTCAGGATCAGGACGCGCCGGCCGCCCACGGCACGCCGCTGGACCGCCGAGAGGAGCTCGCGAGCGCCGGAGTAATGCAGCGCCAGCGCCGCGGCGCCCTTTGCCACGCGCCGCAACACGTGAAGCCCGCGCTCCTTCAGCTCACCCATCGCCGCCCTCCCTCGCTCCACCGCGCCCGGAATTTGTGCATCCGTAGAGCTCACGGCTCCTGCATGGTTTTGAACGGCTCGCGCAGGAGCCGGCGCGCCTTGCGGATCATCCGCAGCGCCCGCTGCGGCAAGGCGGCCTTCACTGCTGCGCGGGCAAAGAGGGTTGCTCCGAGCGCCGCCCGCGCCGCGCGCGCGCGCGTGCCGCGCCAGAGACGGATCTGGATGGTCCAACGTTCCCCGCGCGACCAGTCGGCCTTGTACCCCTCGTTGCCGCGCAGGAAATCGAACTCCTTCAGACCTTCGCCGAAAGCGTCCTGGACCGTGCGCGCCAGCAGCACGAGCCCCACCGACTTGCAGGCCCAATTCGGGTCGTAGCCGGATTGGTAATAGTTGAACTTCGCGCCATGGATGACGCCGTAGACGGAGGCGACCGGACGGCGCGCCGCGTAAAGCGTGTACATGCGGAGCATGCCCGCCTGCGCGAGGCGCTGCGCCGCGTCACGGTGGAACGCCTCGTGCCGCTCGTCGCTGAGGCCGTCGGAGCCACCTTCGACCGACCAGCGGGCGCGGTGAAGCTGGAGGAACTCCTCGGTCGCCCTGACCGCGTCCTGCGGGGTGCGGGCACAACCGACGGAGACGCCCGGCTGCCGGTAGAGCCACTTCTCGCGCCTCCGGAGGTTTTCCCTCCGCCCAAGGCCTTCGAGATACTGCTCCCAGGTCCCGGTGAGCGGGATGTATGGACAGACGTATCGCACGCGTCCGTCGCGCAGGATGCCGGCGGCCGTCCCGGGCGGAAAGCGCTGCGCCAGCTGGAGCGCGGTGAAGCTCTCGCGCCAGAGGCCGTCGAGATCGCAGACGTCCCAGGGCAGCTCGACGAGCCTGGCCAGGCAATGCTCGATGACCTCCCGCTCGCGGCCAGGCTCCGAGAGCAGGTCGAGGTCGTCGCAGCCGGTGTCGCCGTCGCCGAGGAACGCCAGGCGGCGGACCTCGACGCCTCCCAGCCGCGCGGTCTCGATGAAAACCGGAAGCAGGCCGATGAGACGTCCGCCCTCGCGCACGCAGAGCGTGGCCAGGTCGCGGCCTTCGCCGAAGTGCTTCCACCACGGCTCCAGCCATTCCGGGCCCAGGAACATGTTCCCGCTGCGCGAGCGCAAGTTCAGATCGCGCCATTCCCCGGCGCCGGGTGCGCCGATCGTCGTCTCGATCGGGAGCACCTCGATCACGCGCGCCTCGCTCACCGCAAGAGCTCCCGCACGCAGGTCGCGACGTGCTCCGCGTCTGCCGGTGAGAGGTCCTGGTGGACCGGCAACTCGAGCACGCGCTCCCGCAGCCGGTCGACTTCGGGGAAGAGGCCGGGGGGCACCGCCGGATGCCGCACGCGCCAGAAGTCGACGGTCTCCACGCCGCGCGCGAGCAGGCGCGCCATCGCGCCCGCCTTGTCGTCCACCGGCATCGGATAGAAGAGCGGACAGACGCCTGGCTTGAGCTCGCCCGTCACCGGCGGCGCCACGTCGCGGAGCGCGGCGTAGAGCAGGAAGTAGTTCCTGCGGCGGCGTTCGACGATCCCGGCGGTGTCCTGGTTGCGCAGCACCAGATGGCTCGCCGCGCTCATCCCCAGCTGGACGTCGTCGATGTTGAAGTGCTGCGTCCCCGTGGCGACGCGCTCGACGTTCGCGCGCCGGACCACCCAGCGTCCGGCGTCGCGCATGGCTTGCCGGACGCGCCTGCCCACCTCGCCGGTGCGCAGCTCGAGATTCGAGAGCATGTTGCCGATCAGGTGCGAGGCGGTACTGGCCAGCGCCGGCGGCCGCACCGGCGCAAGCAGGTCCAGCTTCTTCGCGTAGTCGCCACGGGCGAGCAGCGCGCCCCCGTTCGGGACCGGAATGGTCTTGTAGAGGCAGAAGACGGAGAGGTCGCCGAAGGAGCCGAGCGGCTTCTCACCGTCGCGCGAGAGGAGCGCCAGCGCGCAATCCTCGATCACGGGGACGCCCAGCTCGTTCGCGAGCTGCCGCGCCGCGTGCATGTCCTGGGGGAACCCGGCGTAGTGGATGACGTATAGCGCCGCCGCTCCGGCGGACTTCGCCTTCGCGTCCTCGAAGTCCGCCCGCATCTGCGAATCGACGCGGAAGAAGACCGGCTGCACGCCCGCGGCGAGCAGCGTCTCCAGCTCGACGCCGTGGTGATAGGCGGGCACGAGCACTTTCTTGCCGGCGAGCCCGAGCAGCTGAACGGCATCCCAGACGGCGTTCCGCGCGAAATAGCGATAGCGCAGGCCCGGCTGGTCGAAAGGAAAGACCAGCGGCACCGTAGCGGCGATCCGCGGGAACAGCATGTGCGGCCACGTCGTCTGCATGGCCGGAACCGTCCGCTGGGGCGTGGGGGCCTTTTCGCCCCTGCCTTCCGCGACCCGCAGTCGCTGCGCCGTGTTTGCCATGGTCAGTTCCTCCGCAACAGCGCACGCAGTATGGGCCAACCCACGAAGCGCGCCCCGTGGACCAGCTTTCCCGCCCGCGTCGGCCGGAAGATGGTGAGCCAGAAGTGCGTCCTCAACTGGCTCTCCCAGTCCAGCTTCCACTCCATGCAAGGGCCGAGGAAATCGAACTCGGCGAGACCGCGCTCGCACGAGTCGTGGATGGCCTCGGATACCATCTGCTGCCCGGGCGAGTGCTCGTGCAGCGCCTCGTCGTAGCCGATCTTGATGAGGAAATGGCGTTGGGCGTGGACGACGCTCAGATGCGCGGCCACCGGCTTGCCGCCGAGGGTCAGCGTGCCAAGGGCGAGAGCGCCGCGCTTCGCCGCGTCTCGCGCGATCTGCGTATAGAAGCCCACCAGCTCGGGGCGCAGGGCGATGGCGGTTCCGTCCTTGCCCTTCCATCCCCCCGCCTCGATCTCGAGGAAGTCCGCGAGAGCCGCGTCGAGCGCCTTCGCATCCTTGCCGTCCACCTGCGCGTACTTGATCTCGCCCTTCTCGGCGAGGCGCCGCTTTCGTCGCCTCAGGTTCTGGCGGAACTTGGCGTCCAGCGCCTTCTCCACGGCGTCGTAGCTCTTCGGCAGCAACAGGTACGGCGAACGGAGCGAGACCCAGAGGCCGCAGAGGTACCCGGCCTCCTCCGCCCAGTCACGCAGCTGCCACTCGGGCGCGCCGGCGGGCAGGTCGCGCAAGCGGAGGCGATCCCATCCCGGGGTCTCCGCCAGCCGCTCCCAGATCATCCGCAGGCCTTCCTCGCCCCGGCGACCCAGGAGGACGCCACCCCGTTGCGAGTGGTCGTTGCTCGGGGTGTGCCAGGTGGTCATCGGGACGAAGCACGTGTCGGCGCTCCGTTCCCTCGTCTCGATCAGCGGAACCGCGGCGCAGATCTCCTTGCCGGCGCGCGCCATGAACGTCCGCAGCGTCGCTCCGGGCGCGAAATTCTCGATCCATGCCCGCAGCCACTCGTGGCGGAGCATGGGCTCGTCGCGCGGCCCGCGCGAGAGGGCGGCGTTCCATTCCCGCTCGAGCTGCACGAACGCATCGCGTCCCTCGACGACGTCGAGGCGCAGCTCGGGCTCGGGCTGCTGCTTGAGCGCAACGCTCATCGCGCGCCCCGACCGAAGAGGACGATCTTCACGGTGTGGAAGCAGATCGCCAGATCGAGGAAGAGCGACTGGTGCTGCACGTAGTACAGGTCGTACTCGAGCTTGGCGCAGGCGTCCTCGACCGAAGAGCCGTACGAATACCGGATCTGTGCCCAACCGGTGATTCCAGGCTTCACCGCCTCGCGCAGCCCGTAGAACGGGATCTGCGTCTTGAGCTGCTGCACGAAGAACGGCCGCTCCGGCCGCGGGCCCACGAACGACATGTCGCCGCGGAAGACGGCAAACACCTGAGGAATCTCGTCGAGGCGCGTCTTGCGGAGGAAGGCGCCCATCCGGGTGACGCGCGGATCGCGGTGCGAGGCCCAGACCGGCCCGGAATGCGTTTCCGCGTCCTTGCGCATCGTGCGGAGCTTGTGGAGCCGGTAGATCCTCCCTCCCCGGCCGACGCGCTCCTGGAAGTAGAAGACCGGCCCTTTGGAGTCGAGCTTGATCAGGATCGACAGCACGGCCAGGAGCGGGGCGGTGCAGACGACCAGGATGCTGCTCATCACCAGATCGAACACGCGCTTGGCGGCCGTGCGGACCGGCGAGTTCAGGCCCTCGCCGATGGCGAGATCGCTCGGCCGTACCAGCGCCATGGGGATGCGGCGCAGCACGCGCTCGGCGAACCTCTGCGCGGGCAGGACCGTCACTCCCGACAGCCGCAGGCGGATGAACTCCTCGATGGGCATGCGCGAACGCCGCTCGTCGGCGGCGATCACCACCGTGTCGACGCGCAGGTCGCGCACCGCTCCGGTGAGCGTCCGCGCGGTCACCGCGATGGCAGGATTCGGGTGCGTGGGAAGCGGCACGACCGCCGCGAGAGGCTTCTCCTCCGGCGGACGTCGCGCGGCGACCTTCGCCTCCGCCATCGGTCCCTTGATCTGCGACGGAGCGCCGCCGGGACCGACGATGAGCTGTGATGCGGGAAGCACTTCCGCCGTTGCGCCGAGCGCAACTTCGCCGCCGCGGACCTCCCCTCGCTCGACCAGCGATCCGGCCGCGGCGATCACTTCGCCGCCGCCCGCCGCGATCTGCTGCGGCTGGGAGAGGTCCACCGTCGGATCGAGCTTGCCGGCGATCTCGTACTCCCCGTACGCCTCGCTGCGGACGATGCGCTCGATCTCGGCGGCGCGCTGTCCGGCCCCGATCACCAGCACGCGGTTGTGGCCCCGCTCGTCCAGCCGCGCCACCAGGGCCGCCCGCGCCAGCAAGACGCCCACGCTGGCCACGCCGATGGTATCGATCAACGCGCCGCGCGGCAGGGCTCCGCCGCCGAGCAGCCCGAAGATCGCCGCGGCGAGCGCGGCGAAGCCGAGCGCCTTGAGGACGTTGGCTCCCCGGGTCCGATCGTTGCGCATCACCTGCGGGTCATAGAGGTCGGCGAGGTAGAGCGCCGCCGGCACGCAACCCGCAGCCCCGACCAGGGCGGCGAGCTCGCGCCAGCCGCGCGCGTCGTGTCCGCTGATGGAGAGCGCCACGCCCACCAGCGCCGCCTCGACGAACACCAGGCGGGCGGCGCGTCCGCTATACCAGTGCCCCGAGAACTGCGGCATGGCGAGAAGGCCCCCTTACTTGCCACTCGGGAGTTGACCCTTGACCAAAGGCAAGGGGGCGGGAACGCGGGACGGCTCGACGCCGTTGAGCACCAGGCCCCAGACGGGCGCGCCTTGCAGCGAGCGCACCGCGGCGGCCACCTGCTCGCGAGGCGTGTTGCCCGCGCGCGCGACCATCACGATGCCGTCCGCCTTGTACGCGACCACCTGGGCGTCCGCCGTCGCCAGCGCGGGCGGAACGTCGAGATAGATCTCGTCGAAGAGCGTGCGCAGGAGCGAGAGGGTCTGCGCGAAGCGCGGCCCCGCGAGCAGCGACGCCGACTCGGCCCCCGGGGCCCGCCCGGCGGCGATCACCGCGAGGTGTCCCTCGTGGTAACGGCCCAGCGCCTCGCCCACCTCCGTCTTGCCGGTGAGGACGTCCGCGAGACCTGCCCTTCCCCCCATGTCGAAGAGCTGCGCGAGCCCGCCGCGTCGCAGGTCGCAGTCCACCAGCGCCACCCGGGCATCGCGCGAGCGCGCCGCCGTCAGCGCCAGGTTGGCCGCCGTCAGCGAAACGCCTTCGCCCCGGATCGCGCTGGTCACGGCGACGACGGCGCCGCCCTGGATGGCCTCGCCCCGCAGCGACCGGATGTGCCGCAGCCGGTGCAACAGCATGCGGTACTGCTCGGCGGCCGCGCTCATCGGCGCGGTCAGGGCGACCAGCCGCTCGTCGACCGACGTCTCCGCCGCTCCGCCCTCGATCCTCTCGAGGAAACGGCCCCGGCTCTCCACTGCCTTCGGAATGCTGGACATCGTGCTTCTCCTTTGGATTGGGGTTGGTCGTTCCTCGACTTAAGCCTCGGCCTGCTGCTGCATCGGGAGCAGCGCCACGGTGCCGGAGCCGTTGAGCTCGGGCACGCAGGCCAGGACGGGCAGCGCCAGCGCGGTACCGACTTCGCTCTCGCTGCGGATCGAGCGATCGGACAGTTCCTGCCCCGTCGAGACCGCGACGGCCAGAACCAGCGCTCCGAGCAGCGCCAAGAGCAGCGCCTGCTGGCGGTTGGGGCTGGAAGGAAGGGCCGGCGGCTGCGCGCTCTCCAGCACCCGGAAGGCGCTGGGGCCGCTCTTCTGCTCGAGGTCCGCCGTGATCTCCGCTTCCGCCTTCTTCGAGATGAGTTGCGTGACCTTCGCCTTGACCATGTCGGTGTCGCGGGTCAGCTCGGCCAGGTCGGCCGCGACCAGCGGGGCGACGGCGATGAGCTTGTCGATCTCCGTCTGCCGCTTCAACAGATCGGCAATCCGGTTGCGGCCGCGGGCGATGGCGTCGTTCATCCGCCGCAGCTCGAGGTCGTTGGCGGCCGCGCGGACGCGCGCGTTCTGCAGCCGGACGCCCGTCGACTCGACCTCGCGCTTCATCGCGTCGACGTCCGGGTGGTCGGGGGTCAGCGACGCCTGCAACGTGGCCAGGCGCGCCCGCATCGTGTCGTAGAGCTCCTCGAGACGGCCGACCTCGGTGTCCTTGCCGAACGGCTGCGTGCCGAGCAGGTCGATGCGGCGTTGGGCCTCCTTGATGAACGTCTCCTCCAGCTCGACCTGCTTGGTCACCTCGTCGCGCTGGTGGAAGCGGGCCTCGATCAGCTCCGGCAGCGAATCGGAATTGGCGCGCTTGAAGGCGGTCACCTTGCTCTCCGCCTGCGTCAGCTCCCCGCGCATCTCCGCCAGCTTCTGGGTGATGATGTCACGGGTCCGCGTCACCTGGCCGGCGCGCACCTGGAGGTTGCCCTCGATGTACAGCTCGGCCAACCGGTTCGCGGCGCGAGCGGCGGTCTCCGGATTGCGGCTGCGGACGGTGATGGAGAACGCGCTCTCACCCTCCGCGTGGACCTCGGCGTCGGCGCGGAACGCGGTCACCGCCTCGTCCATGCTCTTTTCCCGCTCCTTGGGGTAGAGCTTGAGCTCCTCGATGGCGGTGGCCATCACCGACCGCGCGTAGATGCCCTCGCGCACGGACTTCACCTTCTGCTCCAGGTTGAGCGGGTTGACGACCGGCACCACCAGGTCGGGGTGCGGCATGAACGGCTCGACCATCACCAGGGCGCGCGCCCGATATTCGTTCGGCAGCCGCGCGATCACCAGGGCAGCCAGAACCAGCACGCCAAACGCCACCACCGCCAGGGTCTTCCAGCGGCGCCGGACCGCGGCCCAGAGCTCGTCGATCGTGTACGTCCGATCCATGTTTCCCCTCTCCTTCCATCCGCGGCCGCGGCCGCGAGAACCTTCACTCGAATCGCGCCTTTTCCCAGACCAGTCGCAGCTGCGCCACGTTGCGGTCCACCTGGTGCGCGGTGGTCAGGTCATTGATCCGCGCATCGCGCAGGGCAGCCGCCTCGATCCTCAGATCGCGCGTGAACTTCCAGGCGAGCCCGACCTCCGTGCCGTATCCCAGCGAGCCGATGTCCACGGCGTGGGAGAGGGCAGCGTTGCGATACATGCCAATCATGAAATGTGCCGAGACGTGCTCCCAGTCGCGGACCACCCCGAGCTCGGCGACGTCGCCAATCAGCGGTCCCGCTGTGCTGGGGCCGATCACCAGGTCGTGCGCTACCTGCACGCTGATCGCCAGGGTTGGCGTGTAGCTCTCGAGTTGCACGCGCGCCGTGGGCATCGCCGCCTGCTGGAAGCCGGTGACCATCACGCCGCCGGCCCGGACCGTGAGGTCCGTGGAGCGGTTGAGCGCGTAGGTGTAGCCGAGCCAGACGGAGTGGCCTTCATCGAGCAGGCCGCCGGGGGCGCCGTTGGGAGCGTGCGCGCTCCCGACCGGCGCGCCGACGCCGAAGAAGAGCTGCTCGCGCACACCCAGGTCCCACTTGCTGCGCGCGCTGGTCCGCCAGGCGTAACGAGCCTGGGGCGCAAGCATGTAGCCGTTTCCCGGATCGTTGGTTCCGAACGCCAGCGCCTGCGCGTCGACTCCGTAGTCGATCTCCGTCCGGGCGCTGAGCGCGTGCTGGACCTCGCCGCTGAATCGCGCGACGAAGATGTCACTCTGGCCGGGTCGCAAGAGCAGCCCGAGGCCGGCGATGGAGAATGGATCCTGCGCATACGTCGCGCTGCTGCGGAACTGGAGCTTGTCACGCGGCGAGAGATGCACGCGCGTCGCCAGCGTACAGGTCTCGTTCGCCGCGAAGGCTCCGCTGGAAAGGCCGAACTCCTGCGGGTGCGCGAGCCGGGCCAGTCCCGCCTGGCAATCGGCGGCGACGTGCAGGTTGTGCTCGCCGAAGAGATCGAGCTTGATGCCCGGCACGGCCTGGCCGAACCCGTCGGCCCCCGAGCCGTTGAGCAGCACGTTGTCGTTGTACCCCGCCATCAACGAAATCCGGGGCCGCCATTCGACGTAGACCTTCGCGCCCGCCTCCCCGGCCGCGAGGAGCGCGGCGAAAGCCACGAGCGGCGCCAGCCTGGTCGCGGCCATCGTCATCGCTCCTACGGCACCACCACGGTGTCGCCCGGCCCGAGCGTCACCTTGCTCTTGCCGGTGACCAGGTCGTCGTACGCGACCTCGAGCCTGCGGCCGTCGGCGCGCAGCACGCTGATGCTGCCGCGATCGGCGAACTCGGCGAGTCCGCCGGCGAGCGCGAGCGCCTGCAGCACGCCCATGCTGTTGCGCAGCGGGAACGCGCCGGGGTGTCCCACCATGCCGGTGACGAAGACGCGCTGTCCGTTCACGTCGTGGACGATGACGGTCACGTGCGGGTCGCGGACCAGCGAGGCGAGCTGCTTCTGCACGGTCGCCTCCAGCTCGCGCGGCGTGAGCCCTTCGGCCCTCACGTCGCCCAGCAGCGGGAGGGTGATCTTGCCGTCCGGCCGGATGGGCACCGTGCGCGACAGCTCCGGCTCCTTCCACACCGAGACCTCGACGACGTCCTCGCGGCTGAGCCGGAACTCGGTGATGTGCTTCACCTCGTCGTCCTGCACCGGGGCGGCGTGCGAGCAACCCACCGCGACCGCCAACACCGCCATCCAGATTCCGACACCCCTCGACATGCTTCCTCCTCCCCGAACCCTTGGCGCACGTGATCGGACGCCACCGGAGCACGCGCCATGCCAGCGCCAGCTGGCCTTGCTGCGCTGCTCCCTCCGCTCCGTTTGCAGGCTCTGGACCAGCCGGACTGGCAGGCGCTCTTGCGCCCCTGCGTCGGTGCCGGGTCACCGGCGTTCCGCGACGGGGAACGCGCGTTCCCACGCTCGCGCACTACGCCTGCTCTCGAACAGCGTTGGCGCACTTTTCGCTATGTGTAGGTGCGGGCCGCGCGACGCGAGACGCGGTGAGGGGAAGGGGACTGGGTAGATGTTCCGAACCATCGCAGCAGCGGCCATCGTTTTCGCCTTCGCAGCGTTCGCTCTCCACCGTTCGAACATCGCGGGGCCATTGCAGGAGCCGCTCCTGCTCCTCTTCATGGGGACGCTGTTCCTGGTCGTCGGGAAGGTGTTCTCGGCGCCGCCCAAGAAACCGCAGCCGGCGGCGCAGCTCGCCGAGCGGCGCGCGGCCTGATTCAGTAACGGGGAACCTCGAAAAGCGTGAGCGCTCTGCCGATCACCCTGTATGGGTGCCGTCGGCGACGATTCCGATCGGGCCCAGATTTTCCGGGAGGCTTGCGGTGATGCGGGGATCGGTGAGGCCGCAGTCCTTGATCTTGTAGAGCAGCGCCTTGTAGCTGATTTGCAGGCGCGCGGCGGCCTTTCGCTTGTTCCAGTTGGTGCGCGAGAGCATCGCGGAGATGGCTTCTCGCTCCGCGCGCAGCGCGGCCTGGCGGGCGATCTCCTTCAGCGAGACCGTCTCCGCGCCCATGGGAACGACAGGCGCAGGCGGACCGGAAGGCGCCGCGGCAGGTGGCGCCGCGTGGCCTTGCGGGGACCAGGCGTGACCCTGGTTCGCAGGTGGCAGCGCGCCGCCGGCGGAACCGGCGGCGAGCGGGACCTGCTGCGCGGGGCGGCGGCTGATCGCGGAAGCGAGCTCGTCGAGGACGAACCGCTCGTCGCGAAGGACGACCAGGCGGCGGACGAGGTTCTCGAGCTCGCGCACGTTCCCGGGATAGTCGTAATCCTGAAGACGCCGCGTCACGTCTTCGGAAAACTGGATGGCGCCGCCGCGATACTTGCTGCCGTACTTGCGCCGGAAGTGCTCGATCAGGCCGGGGATGTCTTCCTTGCGTTCGCGCAAGGGCGGCACCACGACGCTGACCACGTTGAGACGGTAGTAGAGATCCTCGCGGAAGTTGCCGCGGGCGATCTCCTCTTCGAGAACGCGGTTCGTCGCGACGACGACCCGCGCATCGGCGCGAAGCGCCCTCTTGCCGCCGACGCGGTAGTACTCCTCGTCCTGCAAGACCTGAAGGAGCTTGGCCTGCAGCGCGGGATGCATCTCGCCGATCTCGTCGAGGAAGATGGTCCCTTTGTCGGCCAGCTCGAACTTGCCGGGCTTTTCGCTGGTCGCGCCGGTGAACGCGCCCCGCTCGTGGCCGAACAGCTCGGATTCGAGCAGCTCGCTGGGAAGCGCGGCGCAGTTGATCTTCACGAACGGCTTCCCACGCCGCGGCGACCGCTCGTGCAGGGTCCGCGCGATGCCTTCCTTGCCGACGCCGCTCTCGCCGCGGATGAGCACCGGCACGTCGGTCTCCGCCACGCGGTCGACCATGTCCCAGATCGAGAGCATTGCCGGGCTGGAGGCGACGTATTCGGTCGGCACGCCGCGCCGGCTGGCGTCGACGCGCGAGGGAGGCGCGACCGGAGGCGGATCCATCGGCCGGACGGCGGGGATGATGGGAGCGGCCTGTGGTTCCTCGACGGGAGGAGGCCGCGAGGCGGCGCATCGCTCGATGGCCTCTTTCAGCTCCTCCGGCTCGATCGGCTTCACGAGGTAGTCGCTCGCGCCCAGACGCATCGCCTTGACCACGGCATCTTTTTCGTCCATCGCGGACAGCGCGATCACCGGCGCTGTCCCGCCGTCGGCCCGGTACCGCCGGAGGACTTCGAATCCGTCGAGGAGGGGCATCCGCAGGTCCAGGAGGACAGCGCGGGGAGGCGCGGCGGCCCCGGCGAGCCATTCCAGACCGGCCTTGCCGTCGCCGGTTGCGAACGCGTGGTATCCGATCCTGCCCAGCAGCTCGACGAGGATCTCGCGAGCCGCCTCGTCGTCGTCGATCACGAGCACCTGGTTCGGTCGTTCCAGCATTTCCTCACCCGATTCGACCGTGTGCTGGTGAACGGCACACGGTTCTTTTTTCCGAAACGCCGTTCCGGGAGGCGGTTCGGAGACCAGTCGAGCAAGCGATGTGCCAGAGTGTGGAGCGCGGTGGAGCGTCAGGGCACGCGCTTCCACAGCGCGCGCAGTGCGCCGTTGACTGCGCGTTGCCCCTCGAGGTTCACCGCGTGACCGACCTCGGGAAGGATGAGCAGCTCCGCCCCCCGGATCAGCCGCGCGAGCTCCTCGCCGTTCTCTTTGACGGACAGCTGATCGAGAGCGCCGTGGATCACGAGCGTGGGAACGTCGATGCCAGCAAGGCGGTCCCGCGAATCGTGGGAGAGCGCCGCATCCACCTGGCCGACGAATCCCTGCGCCGTCTGCGGCGGCTGCGTAGACGCGAAGCGCAGCGCCGCGCGCACGTTCGCCTCGCTGCGCCAGAATCGATCGGTGAACAGCCACGCGTACGCCTGCAGCTCCCACGCCTTTCGCAGGCGCGGGTCGGAAATCGCTACCGGATAGAGCGCACGCCACGCCTCCAGCAGCGCCCGCGCGCGCGGCGGTTGCGCCGCGAACGTCGAGAGCAAGGCCAGCGACCGGACGCGCGCCGGATGTCCCAAGGCGAGCTCCTGCGCGACGGCGCCTCCCAGCGAGATGCCGACGACGTGCGCCCGGCCGACCCCGGCTGCATCGAGGACCGCGCCGGCGTCCGCGGCGAGCTGTCGCGCCGTGTACGGTCCGGGCGGCGCATCGCTCTGACCGACTCCGCGCGCGTCGGGCGCAAGACTCCGGAAGCTCTGCGCGAAGTGGGCGAGCTGAACGGCCCACGCCGCCGCGGGAGCGTTCAGGCCCTGCAGCCAGAGAACGGCGTCGCCCGCGCCCTGGTCGACGACGTGCAGCCGCGCGCCGTCCTGTGCCGTGACCCACACGGAGCGCCTTGTATCCGCATCACAGCAGATCGACCAGCAGTGCGAAGGTCGTCGCGTGAGCGAAGAGCATTGGGATCTCGCCCCGGCGCCACTTGCGCACCGGCGGTGTCGCGCCGACCCGAGGCATCGCCACCAGCTCGCAGAGCGCGATGGCCGGCCCGAAGAGGAGCGCGGGAAGGCGTAATTTCTTCTGCACGATCGCCAACGTCGGCCCGTAAACCCAGCGCAGCGCACTGCCTGCGCGCGCGCTCCCGAACAGTCGTCTGCCCATTGCTCCGACGTCGTAGGCAGGGCGATGGCCCAGCAGCTTTCGCTCCAGCGCGTCCGCGGCCTGCAGGGAAAACGTGGCGACAAGCGCCGCGGCGATCATCCGCGCAATCCGCGCCAGGTCACCAGCGCCATCGCGGCTGCGGCGGCCGCGCCGGCCGCGAGCTTGCCCGCGTTCAGGCGCATCCACAGCTCGCCGCTCGAGGTGCGCGAGCGGGCGTCGAAGTCGCCGTGCGCGCCGCGATCGCCGGGCAGGGGCGCTGCCAGATTGTCGCGCCTGTTGACCGGATCGATCGGCCTGTCGTCCATCTGCGAGTCCCACCCTGCCTTCGCCAGGTATCGATCGAGCAGGCCGCCGATGAACTTCTGGCCGAAGATCGCTTTCGCCGCGCTCCAGCCCACCCACATCTCGCGGCGCGGATGCAGGGCCAGGTGCAACACGCCGCGCGCGATCACCTCGGGCTGGAAGATGGGGGGCACCGGCTGTGGATGCCGCGGCAGCCGCGTGCGCACCACGTCGAACTGGGGCGTGTTCACCGCCGGAAGCTGGATCATGCAGACTTTCACCCGAGAGCGATCGTGGATCAGCTCGGAGCGAAGCGAATCGGTGAAGCCGCGGATGGCGGCCTTCGACGCGCAATAGGCGCTCTGCAGCGGAATGCTGCGGTAGACCAGCGCGGATCCGATCTGGATGATCACGCCTTCGTCCGCGGGAATCATGTGCCGCAGCGCCGCCAGCGTCCCGTAGACCGTGCCGAGATAGTTCACCTCGGTGACGCGCCGGTATTCCTCGGGGGTCATCTCCACCACCGGCGAGAACACCGAGACCACCGCGTCGTTCACCCAGGTGTCGATCCGTCCCCATCTCTCCACCAGCGCATGCGCCGCCTTCTGCACCTCGGCAGCGCGCGAGACGTCCGCGGGAAGGACCAGCGCCTCGCCGCCCGCGCGGCCGATCTCCACAGCGGCGGCGTGCAGCCCATCGACCCCGCGGGCGATGAGGCCGATTTTGGCGCCCGCGGCAGCGAACGCGCGCGCGACGGCACGCCCGACCCCCGACGACGCGCCGGTGACCGCGACGACCTGTTCCGAAAGGCGTTTCGGCATGCGGGAAAGTTGGGGTGCAAACGACTGCCGTGCCCGCCTGCCCGCCCGCAACTACATGTACTGTCCGCCGTTGATGTTCAGCTGCGACTTCGTCGGCGTCGCCGAACCGGCCGAGGGGAATGCGGCCCTTCACCGCGTCCTTCGCCGCCTGGGGCATCGAAGCCACCATGTCGGTGTCCACGAATCCCGGGCAGATGGCGTTCACGGTCACGCCGAACTTCGCCACTTCCTGCGCCACGCTCTTGGTGAAGGCGATCACGCCCGCCTTCGCCGCCGCGTAGTTTGCCTGGCCGTAGGCGCCCGTCTGCCCGATGATGGAAGCGATATTGATGATCCGCCCCCACCCGCGGGCGATCATCGGCTCCAGCACCGCCTTGCTGCAGTGGAAGACGGAGTTGAGGTTGGTCTGGATCACCTCGTCCCACTCGCCGGCGCTCATCTTGCGGATGCTGCGGTCGCGGTTGATCCCGGCGTTGTTCACCAGGATGTCGACCGGCCCGAGCTGCTTTGCGGCCTGCTGCAGCATCTTGTGACAGTCCTCGGCCTTGGCGACGTCCGCGTGGAATACGCCGACACGGCATCCGTTCCGCTCGAACTCGGCGGCGAGCTCGTCGGCCTGCTCGCGGCCGCGGCAGTAATGAACGCCGACGATCGCGCCTTCTGCGCCGAGAGCGCGCGCGATCGCCTTGCCGATCCCGCGCGAAGACCCGGTCACCACCGCGACCTTGCCGGCGAGCCGCTTCTGCGTCGTTCCGTTCACCTGCGGCTTCTCTCCCGCGAGGTCGTGCACTCCCTGGTCCTGGCGCATAGCACAGACCCTCCGACGCGGCACGTTACGGACGTAACGCCGGGCGCGCAAGCGGTCGGGTGCTTACCCTGTGTTCACCAGCGGATAGCGGAGGCCTGGCGACCAGCTGCTTCGCTCGGACGAGCACCGCATCGATCATCTTCGGCGTGAGCTTGCCGGTGTTCGTGTTCTGCTGGCTCACGTGATAGCAGCCCAGCAGCGTCGGACCGCCCGCGATCGTCGCCACTGCGCCATGGCCGAACTGCGGCCGGGGCCGCGGCACCAGAAGACCTCGGCGGGCGAGGTGCGCGAGCGCCGCGCCCCACCCGATGCTCCCCAGCGCGAGCACTACCCGCACCCGCGGCAGCAGCGACACCTCCCGGTCCAGCCAGGCGCTGCAGCGCATCAGCTCGTCGGGCATCGGCTTGTTCGCCGGTGGAGCGCAGCGGCACGGGGCGGTGATGAACACGTCCCGGAGCGCGAGCCCGTCGTCGCGGCGCACGCTGGTCGGCTGATTGGCGAGGCCGGCCCGGTGCAGCGCCGCATAGAGGAAGTCGCCGCTGCGATCGCCGGTGAACATCCTCCCCGTCCGGTTGCCGCCGTGCGCCGCCGGCGCGAGCCCGATGATGAGCAGCCTCGCAGCCGGATCTCCGAAGCCGGGCAGCGGGCGCGCCCAGTACGTCCAGTCGCGAAATCGCCTCACCTTGATCCGCGCGACCTCCTCGCGCCAGGCGACCAGGCGCGGGCAGGCGTGGCACTCGACGATCTCGCCGTGCAGCGCGCGCAGCCGGCTCAAGATCCGCGCGTGCCGCCCCGGCCGCCGCCGCGCTGGCTCCCGCGAGGCATGTTCTGCGCCGGTCCGCGCATGCCGAATCCGCGCTGCCCCTGGACGTCCTTGCCGTGCGGCGTGCCGCGGAACCCTCCGCCTCCTCCGAACTTGCCGGCGCCCTGGCCCCGCTCCTCGGCCTCGTTGACCTTGAGCGGCCTGCCGCCGAAGTCCTTGCCGTTCAGCTCCTCGATGGCGGCGCGCGAGCGGCCGGTCTCCTTGTCGGTGATGATCTTCACCGAGCGGACGGTCCGGTTCTCGCCCGCGATCAGCTGCTTGATCTGCGCTTCCGTCGTGTCGAAGGGAAGATTACCTACGAACAGGCGAGCCATGTCCTCGTTCCTTTCTCCAGCGCATTCCGATCCTATTCCAGAAGCCGCCGCCGCGCACCGGAAGCGGCGCTGTGGCATCCTGCCTTGGTCATGCCTGAAGCGGTGCGCCTGCGCGGCGCGACCAAGCGCTACGGCGCCTTCACCGCTCTCGATCACGTCGACCTCGACATCCACCGCGGCGAGGTCTTCGCGCTGCTCGGCCCCAATGGGGCCGGAAAGACGACCCTGATCAGCCTGGTGGCGGGAACCGCGCTCGCCAGCGAAGGCACCGTGGAGGTGCTCGGCCGCGACGTCGTGCGCGACTATCGCTTCACCCGCCGCGCCGTCGGTCTGGTCCCGCAGGAGATCAACTTCGATCCCTTCTTCACCGTCGAAGAGACGCTCAGGTTCCAGGCCGGCTATTTCGGCGTACGGCTGGATGGCGCCCGCATCGACGCGATCCTGGGAAATCTCGGGTTGCGCGACAAGCGCAACGCGAATACGCGAGCACTCTCCGGCGGAATGAAGCGGCGCCTCCTGATCGCCAAGGCGTTGGTGCACGATCCGCCGGTGCTCTTCCTCGACGAGCCGACCGCGGGCGTCGACGTCGAGCTGCGACGCGACCTCTGGGCCTACGTGAAGCGGCTCGCCGCCGCGGGCACCACGGTAGTCCTCACCACCCATTACCTCGAGGAGGCCGAGGAGCTCGCCGACCGCATCGGCGTGATCAAGAACGGCAGGCTGCTCGTGGTCGAGGACAAGCAGGAGCTGATCGCGCGGCATTCGCGGCGGACGGTCCGTCTCGCCCTGGAGCAGCCGGTCGGGACACTGCCGGCGTCGCTCGCCGCCGCCGGCGCGGCGCTGGCGGACGGGGGCGCCGCGGTGGTGCTCACGCCGCGGATGGGAGAGCCGCTGGCCGCGCCGCTGCAGGCGTTGGCTGCATCGGGGCTGCGGATCAACGACGTGCAGACGCGGGAACCGCGGCTGGAGACGGTGATCGTCGAGCTGCTCAACTCGCCGACGCCGGTTGCCCAGGCCACGAACGGAGCCACGGCGCTGGAGCGGCCGGTCCCGCCGCTGCCGCCGCCGGGGCCGCCGATCGAATCGACGCTCGGGGTGCGCACGCTGTACGAGAAGGAAGTGAAGCGCTTCTTGCGCGTGCCCGGGCAGACCATCCTCTCGCCCCTGATCACCACCGCGCTCTACTTCGTCGTCTTCGGATGGTCCCTCGGTGGACGGCTGCGCGAGGTGGAAGGGGTGCCCTACATCCGCTTCCTCGTGCCGGGCCTGGTGATGCTCGGCATCATCAACAACGCGTTCCTCAACACCAGCTCGTCGCTGTTCATCATGAAGCTGCAGGGCACCATCGTGGACCTGTTGGTGACCCCGCTCACCTACTTGGAGATCCTCGCCGCGTTCCTCGCCGCGGGCGCCACCCGCGCGCTGATCGTGGGAGGAATGACCTGGGCCACCGCCGCCCTCTTCATCGGTCCCGAGGTGCCGCATCCCCTGGAAGCGCTCTTCGCGGGCGTGGTCGTGTCGCTCGGCTTCTCCGCCGCGGGCCTCATCGTCGCCCTCTGGGCGGACAAGTTCGAGCAGGTGAACTTCATCCCCACCTTCGTGATCACGCCGCTCGCTTTCCTCGGCGGCGTCTTCTACTCCGCGGCCATGCTGCCGGCGACGTTCCGCGTCGTGCTCCACTTCAATCCCATCTATTACATGATCGAGGCGATGAGGTTCGCGCTCATCGGCCATACCGTGGAGCGGCCGTGGGCGGGCTTCTCGGTCATGGTCGGCATCGCGGCCATCCTCGTGGTCTGGGCGCTGCGCCTGCTTCGCAACGGCTACAAGCTGCGCGCCTGAATATTCTGCGGCTACGTGCGGTGGCGCGTGTCGAGTGCTGTGCATCTGGAATCAAGTGGCCTCTTGGGCTCGTACGGCTGTCGACAGAAGCAGGCTCGCCGCCCCAAAAAATGTTGGGACGACGCCACATGCATGTGTAGTGATGGCTGTGCGAGGCGTCATGAACGTCCGAACCATGAGTGCAGGAGTGGCAGGAATCGCAACGGCGATTGCCCTCCTGTCCTGTGGCGAAGGTGTGTCGGGTCGCGCACCCATCGAGACATGCAGTGGTGTGCGGCCTCCATCAAGACTATTGCTTCATCCCGACAACGGAGTCCCAGGCGAGTACATCGTCGTCTTTTACGACTCGGTCCCGGATATTCCGGGCACGGCAAATTCGCTGGCCACGAAATACTCGGGACGGATCCTGTTCGTCTATGAAACCGCGCTCCACGGATTTGCGCTCGATGTCGCTGATTCGGCCGCAGTCGCAATCTCGAACGAGCCGACGGTCTGTTGGGTCGAGCAGAGCACGTACGGCCATGGCGACTAGCGCAGGTGCTGATCAGCGGACCGGAAGCGTCCCGCTCGTGCGCACCACCACGACGTAAGGGGCCGTCTCTTCGCGGCTGCGTACCACCACGCGCGCCGGCCCTCCCAACCCGGTACCCGACGTCACCGCCGCGATGCCGTCGTTGCGCAGCGTCACGGTCCCGGGAGCGCGGGTATCCAGATGGCGCAGCCGGTCGTGGAGCGGCGACCAGGAGGTCCCCGAGAAGCTGTAAGGCGAACCCGGCTCGTTCGAGAGGAGCAGCGCCGTCGCCCACTCCGCCATCGCCATCGGCAGCGGAAGGCCCAGCGTCGTTTCCAGACCATCGACTCCGCCGGGGCCCGCGTTGAGCCGTCCCGCGAGACCCGTCCCCATCCGATCGGTGAAGAGCCGCAGGAAGCTGTGCGCTCCCTGGTAGTTGCCGATGGGATCCCCTTCCCAGCGCGTCAGGCTGCGGCCGTCATAACCGCGAAGCTGACCCGCCCCACGGCGCAGATAGGTGGCGCCTTCGGCGCGCCCGGTGGCCCCGTTCCAGCCGTAGCCAGCCAGGTCTTCCGCGACCTTCGAGAGCGCCTCGTTGATCCACGTCTGTTCGGGCCCGTCGCAGGAGCGCTCCACGCAGCGGTGGGCGAAGTTCAGCAGATGCTGCATCTCGTGCGCGACCGTCGCGGGGTATACGCGGGCGAAGAGGTCTGCTGCGGCGTACCCGTTGGCCGCGCCGTTGCCGGGATCGTTCAGGTAGACGATCTCGCCGTGGTTCGATCCTCCCCCGCTGCACTGTGGCGAATCGTCCCGCGCTCGCACAAGATCGGCGTTGCCGAAGTAACCGATCAGCCACCCGCCGTTGAGATGCGCGCCGAGCTCGTGCGTGATGAGGACCGTGAGCTTCCCGCTGGCGTCGACGTCGGTGGGAAGGCCGAATGCAGAAGTCACTGCCGGCCAGACGGTCTCCTCGAACGCCTGCGCGAGCGGCTGCAGCGCGGGTACCTCGTACTCTCCGAGATCGTCGTCGTCGACGTACATCTCGGCGTGCGCGGTCGCGATCGCGAGCGTCGCCGCCTTGCGTACGTGGTGCGAGAAGTCGAGACCCTGGACGACGCAGAACGATCGGCGCGCACCGGGCTCGAGCGCTTCCACCGGCGCAGGCCGCTCGAGCGCGAGCGCGGCTTCACGCGCGCGGACGATCTCGTGCAACGCAGGCGGCGCGGCGGCCCCGGCGACGCTGAGCTCCGCGGCCTGCACCGGCGGATCCGCCGCGCCGTCGACGACCACCTCCGCCTGCGCTGCGTCGCTGCCGCCGAAGTTCACGAGCAGGACTCCGAGCCGCTCCGTCGCCGCGAGCCGGGTGAAGCTCGCGCTCAACTCGCCGCGACGGAAATCCCAGGGAGCGAAGATCTGCCACGCAGCCCCGGTGCCGCCTTCATCGCCCGCGCTGACGATGCCGATGGCGCGGCCCCCGGGAAGAGCGTCGACCCAGACGCCGGATGCAGACCCGCGGAGCGAAGCGCGCGTTCCCTGGACGAAGATGGCATCCGATGCGCTGGTCGAGCTGTCGAGATCGGCGAGTTGTACGCGGTGCGCGGCGAGGACGAACGAGGAGCTCCAGGAGACCTCGACGCCAGAGTTTCGCGCGGACGCGCGCACGTCCCGGGGCCGCATCGATCCGCCGCAGGCGACGGCCGCGAGCAGGCAGACGCTGAAGCGCATCTCGATCGATCAACCACGGCGCCCCGGCTTGCTCCGAATAAAAAGCCAGAAGAGAAACTCGCCGTCCGGCCGATGCGCGTAGAACCCACATGCCCTCACCTGCGTGCCAATCAGTTGAAATCATTTGGAATCCACCGCCTCCCCAGCTCGCGGGTTGGTACTGTTGCGGGCGTGATTCGGCTGCTGTTCGTGTAGCTCAGTAGATCCAGAGCGATTCCGCAGGCAGTCCGAGAAAGCGGGGGCCCTGCGCCGGCGGCGTGGCCGCCCATGCCCGCAGTCGCAGGTCTCCGGCACGGTAGAGATGATCCCACCGCTCGCCGAGGTACACCGCCGTCTCCAGTTGCGCCGGTACGCGGTTCTCGCCGGGCGCGTCGTGGATGCCGACGCGCTCGAGCCGGATGACCGCAATGGCCTCGTCACCGCCGCGCTTTTCCGTCTGCAGCTGACCCCAGAGCTCCCAACCGGTACCGCTGATCCGCGCCCGTGACCCGCGGACCTCCGCGATACGGCCGGCGATCCGGTTGTTCGATCCCATGAACTCCGCGGCGAAGAGCGTCCGGGGGCGGTCGTAGATCTCCTCCGGAGCCCCTTCCTGCACCGTGCGCCCCTGGTCAAGAAGCAGGACGCGGTCGGCGAGCGCGAGCGCCTCCACCTGATCGTGGGTGACGCAGACCGCGCTGATCTGCAGCCGCTCGATCAGCTCGCGCAGCCAGACGCGCGCCTCCTCGCGGAGCTTCGCGTCCAGATTGGAGAGCGGCTCGTCGAGAAGGAGCAGCGGCGGGTTGTAGACGATGGCGCGCGCGAGCGCGACGCGCTGCTGCTGCCCGCCGGAAAGCTGGTGCGGATAGCGGGAGCCCATGGTCTCGAGCCCGATCTCGCCCAGCGCCTTCAGCGCCCGTTCCCGCATCTCCGTCCCCGGCACCCGCCGGACCCGCAAGGGATACTGGACGTTCTCCAGCACCGTACGGTGCGGCCAGAGCGCGTAGGACTGGAAGACGAGGCCGAGCCCCCGCTGCTCCGCCGGCACCGCCGCTCTTGCTGCCCCGTCGAACAACGTCCGCTCGCCGAGGCGGATGACGCCCGAGTCGGGGTGATCGAGCCCCGCGATGGCCCGGAGCAGCGTGGTCTTGCCGCTGCCGGAAGGGCCGAGCAGCGCCACCACGTCGCCGCGCTTGAGGGTGAAGGAGACTCCCTTGAGGACCTGGTTGTCCCCCAGCCGCTTGTGCACATCGGAAACGACGAGGTCATTCATGGACGCGCACCCCGAGCCGCAGCGCGACGGCGAGACCGACGCCGACCAGCAGCACGTTGACGACCGCGAGCGCGCTCACCGTGTCGACCGCGCCCGTCGCCCACAGAGACACCATCAGCGAACCGATCACCTCGCTGCCGGGGGCCAACAGGTAGACGCCGGTGGAATACTCGCGGACGAAGATGAGGAAGATGAGGAGCCAGCTCCCGAGGAGTCCGAAGCGCACCAGGGGGAGCGTCACCTCGCGCGTCACTCGCCCGCGTGAGGCGCCCGCGGTGAACGCCGCCTCCTCGAGCTCGGGAGAGATCTGCAACAGCGCGCTGGAGATCAGGCGCATGCCGTAAGCCAGCCACACCACGCTGTAAGCCAGCCACAGACTGACGGGCGTCGCGCGCAGCGGCGCGATGGGCTTGACGAAGAGGAAGACCCAGAAGAAGGCGAGGCCGGCGACGAGCCCGGGCATGCCGCGCGGAACCATCGCCAGGTAGTCCATCACCCGCGCCCAGCCGCTCTGCCAACGATGCGTGGCCAACGCGATCGCGGCGTAGCAGGCCACCGCAAGCGCCCCTCCGACGACGCCGATGAGCAGCGTGTTGCCGACGCCGCGAACGAGGTTCGGATACTCGAGGAGCTCGGTGAAGTGGTCGAGCGTGAGCACCTCCGCCAGTCGCACGCCTTCGCCCCAGGTCGTCACCACCGACCGCAAGACCACGCCGGCGAGCGGCGTCACCACCGTGACCGCGAGCCAGGCGAGAACGAGGGCAAGCGCCGCCCAGCGCCAGCCACCGATGCGCAGCGGACTGGCCCGCGCGGCTTTCCCCCGGACGGACACGTACCGGTTCGCCACGCCGAGAAGCCGGCGCTGCATCCACACCAGCGGAAACGCGATCAACATGATGACGACCGCCACCACGGCCATCAGCTGGTAGGACGGCACACCGAGGCGGTTGGTGAGCTTGTACAGGTACGTCGAGAGGACCAGCAGCCCTTCGGGATCGCCGAGGATGAGAGGCAACCCGAACAGCTCGAACCCAAGGAAGAACACCAGCACCCCGCTGTACAGCAGCGCGGGCCAGACCATGGGAAGGCTGATGGTGAGCGCGATCCGGCCGCTGCTCGCGCCCGCGACCCGCGCCGCCTCTTCGAGGTCCGCTCCGACCGCCCGCAGGGTCGACGAGGCATACAGATAGACGTGGGGAATGTGCGTGAGCCCGGCGATGACGGTGACGCTTGCCAGCGAGTACAGGTTCCAGGGCTCGCGCCCGATCATCCCGCGCACCGGAACGGTGAAGAAGCCTACGGGCCCTACGGCGACGACGTATCCGAAGGCGATCACCACCGGCGACAGGAAGATGGGCACGAGCAGCGCCGGCTCCAGCCAGCGGCGGCCGGGAAGGTCGGTGCGCACGACCAGGAACGCGAGGAGTGCTCCGAGCGGGACCGCGATGGCCGTCATCCCCGCGGCGACGATGAGGGTGCTCCCGAACGCGCGGTGGAAGTCGGTGTCGATGAACACGAACTGATACGCGGAAAGCGACAGCTTCGAGCTGGCCTGGAAGAACGGACCGTCGAGAAAGCTCTGGTAGAGGATGATGACGAGGGGAGCGAGGACGGCGGCAGCCGCCAGCAACACCACCGCCACCCGGCTCCACGACCCGCGGCCCACGGCTACTTCGTCCCGAGCGCTTGCTGCCACTGCTTGAGGAACTCCAGCCGCTTCGCCTGGTCGAGGTAGACGAGGAGCGACGGTCCGACCGGAAGCGGCTTCAACGTCCCGCCCAGCTCCTTGGTCAGCGCCGAGGCGGTGGCCTCGCCTTCGACGTCGTCGCGGATGGAGAAGAGCATCGCCTTCGCCAGCAGCCGCTGCCCGCGCTTCGAGAGCAGGTAATCGAGGAACACCTTGGCGCCGTTCGGGTGCTTGGCGTTCTTCGGAATCAGGGCAATGCGTGACATCACGAGCGTGTAGTCCTTCGGGTACGCGATGGCGATGGAGGGGTCCTTCTTCTGCCGCGCGAGCGCGTACGATCCGAAGATGTTGAATCCAAGCAGGTGCTCTCCCGACCCGATCCGCTCGAGCATCGCCCCGACGCTGGTGTAGAGCTTCACGCCGACGCGGCCGTACGCCCGCTCCGTCTGGGCGAAGTTCGGATCCAGGCGCGAGTCCTGGGTAATGAGGAGGAACCCGATCCCGCTCCGCTCCGGATCGTACGAGGTCACCTTCCCCTTGAAGCGATCGGGATTCGACTCCAGCGCCTTGACGAGGTCCGAGTGCGAGTGCGGCACCTCCTCGGGCTTGAGCAGACGCTTGTTGTACACGAAGACGATGGGCTCGAACGTGGTGGCGAACGCCTCGTTCCGCCAGACGGCCCACTTGGGCAGGTGAGAGGCCTCGGGCGTGGGGTACGCCTGCGCGACCGCGTCGTTGGCGAGCTTGACCTGAAGGTCCATCGCCGAGCTCCAGAGGAGATCGCCCGCCACCGAACCCGCGGCCGCCTCGCTGATCACCCGGTTGTAGAGCTCGGTGCTGTTCATGTCCGTGTACTCGACCGGAATCTTCGGATAGAGCGAGGCGAAGTCCTTGAGCAGCGGCTGCACCAGCGCGGAGTCGGTGGTCGAGTAGATCGTCAGCTTTCCTTCCTGCTCGGCGGCGGAGATGACGTCCTTGGCGGTGCCGGGACGCTCCTCCTCGGCAGCGGTCGCATGACGCGGGATGGCGACGCAGAAGAGCAGGAGTGCGAAGGCGAGCGCTCGAGTGGGTTGCCGCATCGGGTTCCTCCAGGCAGCAGTTGTCGTGGCATCATAGGGACGCTCGCTTTCATATCCCTTTCATGGGTCCGATGCGGCTGCTTCTGGTCGAGGACAACGAAACGCTCGCCGCCAACGTGGCGAAGACCTTCCGGGCAAAAGGCTACGCCGTCGATGCGGTGGGCACCGCCGATGACGCGCGCGCCGCCTTGGGGACGCAGCCCTATGACCTCTTGATCCTCGACCTTGGTCTGCCGGACGGCGACGGGCTGGACCTGGTCCGGCGGCTGCGGCGCGCGAGATCGCGGCTTCCCGTCCTGGTGCTCACCGCCCGCGCTTCGCTGCAGAGCCGGGTGACCGGGCTGAACACGGGGGCGGACGACTACCTCGTCAAACCGTTCGCCCTCGAGGAGCTGGAGGCACGGGCGGGAGCCCTGATCCGCCGTGGCGTGGGCGGTTCTGGCGCGGTCCTCAGCCACGGCCGGCTGACGCTCGACACCGCCGGACGGATCGCGGCGCTCGAGGGTGTCGCCCTCGACCTCCCCCGGCGGGAGCTCTGCCTTCTGGAGCTGCTTCTGCTCCGGGCCGGGCAGGTGGTGCAGAAGCAAGTCCTGCTGGAGAAGCTCTTCTCCTACGACGAGGACGCCGGCCTGAACGCGATCGAGATTTACGTGCACCGGCTGCGCAAGAAGCTGGAGCCCGCCGGGATCCGCATCCGCACCATCCGCGGTCTCGGATACCTCCTGGAGAACCCGTGACCCGCCGCCGGTCGCTTCGCGCTCAGCTGCTCTGGTGGCTGCTGGTGCCGCTCGGCCTTCTCTGCCTGGCCGGAGCCGCAGCGGCCTGGTTCACGGTGCGCGACGCCATCTACGCCGCCTACGACAAGACGCTCTCCGCGGCAGCCCTGGACATCGCCGACCACCTGCGCATGGTGGGGACGCGCCCGGAGATCGATCTGCCGCCCGTCGCGCTGGAGATGCTCGATACCGTCGATCAGGATCGCGTCTTCTACTCCGTCTCCTGGCGGTCGTCCCAGGGCGACGCGTTCATGACCGGCTACGAGGACCTGCCGCGGCCGCCCGACTCGGTGCCGGGCAAGGCGATCTTCTACGACGCGCACTACCGGGGCGAGCGCATCCGCGTCGCGGCGCTCTTCACCGCCATGCCGGCCTCGCCCCCGGTCACCGTCGTGACGCAGGTCGCAGAGACCATCGGCGGCCGCGCAGCGCTGATCAAGACGATCCTCGTACACGCGCTCGGGCAGCAGCTGCTCCTGCTGGTGCTGGGAGGGGCGCTGGTCTGGTTCGGCGTGACGCGGGGCCTCGCTCCCCTGCGCGAGCTCAGCGCCGAGGTGGCGCGGCGCACCGCGAGCGATCTCGCGCCGTTGCCTCCGCACCACGGCCCTGAGGAATTGTCCCCGCTGATCGACGCCGTCGATCAGCTGATGACTCGCGTCCGCGAAGCCATCGCCGTGCAGCGACGCTTCATCGCCGACGCGTCGCACCAGCTCCGCACTCCGCTTGCCGTGCTCCGCACGGAGGCGGAATCGGCGCTGCGCGAAGAGGAACCGGCGGCCATGCGCCACGCGCTCGCGCAGCTCCGCGACCATTCGCAGGCCACCAGCCGCCTCGCCAGCCAGCTCCTGTCGCTCGCGCGTGCGGAGCCGGCGGCAGACCTGCGCGCCAACTCCGAGCTCGTGGACCTTTCCGCGCTGGCCCGTGAAACCTGCGCCACGCTGGTGCCGGAAGCGCTCTCCCACGGCGCCGACCTGGGGTTCGAGGACGGAGGAACCGCGGTCATCCGCGCGCAGCCCGTGCTGCTGCGCGAGCTCCTCGCCAACCTCATCGACAATTCGCTGCGGTACGCCCGGGGAGCGACGATCACCGTGGGAGTGGCGCGGCAGGACCCGGGCGTCCTCCTCTCCGTCGAGGACAATGGCCCGGGAATTCCGCCGGAAGAGCGAGCGCGGGTGTTCGACCGTTTCTACCGGGTGCGCGGAACACCGGGAGACGGCGCCGGGCTTGGTCTGGCCATCGTCCGCGAGATCGCGCAGCGGTACGGCGGAGCGGTCGCGCTCCTCGACGGCGCAGGCGGAAGAGGCCTGCGCGTCGAGGTGTCGTTTCCGGCTGCCGTCGCGTCGACGAGGGCCGGAGCAGCCTGACCGTCGCTCAGAACGCAGCCTGCGACTGCAACACGATCGCCTTCTGCGAAGGGGTCCTCTCGATGACGCCGTTCGGGACGTTGCTGCTGAACTCGAGTTGCAGCTTGGCGTTGTGCTTGACGAAGTAGTAGTTCACTCCGCCCGCCGCCCGGAACGAGCTGTTGTTCTTCGGGTCGCTGTTGAACCAGAGGATGTTTACCTGAGGGTTGATGGGTCCGATCCGGTACCCGATCTCGCCGCCGATGCCGTTGCCCGTTCGGGGCCGGTTCGGGCCGTAGTCCCAGCGGTAGATGCCCACGCCCGTCGCGAACTCCTGGTCGCCCGGCAGCGCGAGATTGACGAAGACGTCTGCCGCCATCGCGGAGTAGCCATAGTAGTTCGTCGTCGTGCCCTGCCGGTCTCCGGAGTGCGGCTGGTATTGCCCGCCGATGCCGACGTTGATGCGCGACTTCCCGTCCATGTAGATCCCCGGGAACGAGTACCCTGTCTCCTCGCCGACGAAGTTGTAGCGGATCATGCCCGCCACTTCCGGGGTGCCCTGCGGGTTCACCGGCGGCGGGGGCGTTCCCGTCGCCGGCGCGATGAAGCGGTTTCCCTCGTAAACGCCGCCGCGCAGGTAGATGCGCCGGTCGAGCAGCAGGCCGCGGAACTGAATGCCGGTCTCTCGCGAGCCGCGCGCCAGCGGGTAGAAGAGGATGTCGCCGGGTCCCTCCACTGCCTGCACCTGGGTGTTGGAGGCGAGCGAGCCGCGCGTCAGCGGCATGTAGAGGAACCCCGCCTCGATGTTGATGTCGGGGAACGGCTGATACCCGACGTACAGGTCCTGCACGAACTCGGTGCCCGTCGATCCGCCGTAGTTCCCGCGCGCCCCGAACCTGGGCGAATCGAGCATCATGTAGAAGGTGAAGTACTTGTAGGCGATACCCGAAGTGATCAGGCGCGCGCGGCGGATGAAGAAGTCGTGATTGTAGTGGCCGGTCGGCGACGCCAGGTTGTTGGGCGCCCCGTCCCAGTCGCCCTCGTAGCGCGCCTGCAGCTGTACGTTGACGTTGAGGTTCAGGTCAGGGGTTCCCGTCTCTACCTTGATCGCGAACGCCCGCGACGATGCGAGCAGCACGGCGACCAGCATGAGGTTCTTGGTCCTGGTCATGGAGGGTTCCTTTCGGGCGCCGTCCTCGGGCCCGCGACCCTCACATTGCCAGCCGTCCCTTTCGTGACCCTGTCATCCGGCGCCGCGGATGATGTTTGCGAAGTCCTCGCCCTTCAGGCTCGCGCCGCCGACCAGCGCCCCGTCGATGTCCGGCTGGCCGAGCAGATCTTTGGCGTTCTCGGGCTTGACCGATCCGCCGTACTGGATGCGCACCGAGTCGGCGATCCGGGCGCCCGCCAGATCGCGCAGCAAGCCGCGGATCTGCGCATGGACCTCCTGCGCCTCCGCCGTGGTCGCCGTCTTCCCCGTGCCGATCGCCCAGACCGGCTCGTAAGCGATGGTGCAGGCGCCGATGGCGTCGCCGCCCATGCCGGCGAACGCGCCGCGCACCTGTCGCGAGACCACCTCCCAGGTGCGGTTCGTTTCCCGCTCCTGCAAGGTCTCGCCTACGCAGACGATGGGATGGAGCCGCGCGTCGAGAGCCGCCCGCACCTTGCGGTTGACGCCCTCGTCGGTCTCGCCGAAGTACTGGCGGCGCTCGCTGTGACCGAGGATGACGCCTTGGCAGCCGATCTCCCAAAGCATCGGCGCGCTCACTTCGCCGGTGAACGCGCCTTGCTTCTCGTGGTGACAGTTCTGCGCGAAGAGCTGGATGGCGGAGCCCTGCAGGGCCTGCTTCACCGCCGCCAACGCCGTAAACGGGGGCGCGACCGCGACCTGCGCTTGCGTGGTCACCTTCTGCTGCAGCTCCCGCACGAGCTGCACCGCCTCGGCGGAGGTCTTGTGCATCTTCCAGTTTCCGCAGATGAACTTGCGACGCGTCATTCGTCCAGCACCTTGATCCCGGGAAGCTCGCGGCCTTCGAGGAACTCGAGCGAGGCGCCGCCGCCCGTGGAGACGTGGGTGACCTTGTCCGCGAGCCCCATTTCGGCGATCGCAGCCGCCGAATCACCGCCGCCGACCACCGTCCGCGTGCCCCGCTTCGTCGCCTCCGCCAACGCCTCGGCGACGGCGCGCGTGCCCGGCGCGAATTCCGACACCTCGAAGAGTCCCATCGGACCGTTCCAGAAGATGGTCTTCGCGCCGACGATCCTCTGCCGGTACAGCTCGCGCGTCTTCGGGCCGATGTCGAGCCCCAGCATTCCCTCCGGGATCTGCGCCAGCGTCTGTACCGCAACGCCGCTCTTCGGCTCCTTGGCGACCACGTGGTCGGCCGGCAGCAGCACCTCGACGCGCGACTGCCCCGCCTTCTCCAGGATGCGCCGGGCGACGTCGATCTTGTCCTTCTCCACGCGCGATGCGCCCACCGGCACCCCGCGCGCGGACAGGAACGTATACGCCATCGCGCCGCCGATCAGGAGCGCGTCCACCTTCCCCATCAGTTGATCGATCACCTTGATCTTGTCGCTGACCTTCGCGCCGCCGAGGATGGCGAGGTACGGCTTTGCCGCTCCCTTCAGCAAAGGCTGCAGGTTCTTCAGCTCGGCGGCGACGAGAAAGCCCGCCCCCCGCTGCGGCACGTGCTTCACCATCCCCACCGTCGACGCGTGCGCCCGGTGCATGGTCCCGAAGGCGTCGTCCACGTAGGCGTCGCAGAGCGAAGCCAGCTCGCGCGCGAAAGCGTCGTCGTTCGCCTCTTCCTCGGGATGGAACCGCAGGTTCTCGAGCAGGAGCACCTGCCCTTCGCGGAGCTCGCCGACCAGCTTCTTCACGCCGTCGCCGACGCAGTCGTCCGCGAAGATGACGTCCTGTCCGAGCAGCTGCGAGAGCCGCGCTCCCGCCGGCTCCAGCGACATCTCCGGCACCACCTTGCCGTCCGGTCGGCCAAGGTGCGAGGCGAGGATCACCTTCGCCTTCTTCCCGATGGCGTACCGGATCGTCGGTAACGCCGCCTGGACTCGGGCGTCGTCCTTCACCTTGCCCGTCTTCTTGTCGAGCGGAACGTTGAAGTCGACGCGGATGAACAAGCGCTTCTGTCCGATGTCGAGCTGCTCGATGGACCGGATCATCCGGCCTCACATTTTGCCGCCGATGAACAGCGATACGTCGACCATGCGGTTCGAGAAGCCCCACTCGTTGTCGTACCAGCCGAAGATCTTCACGAACTTGCCGTCGTCGGCGACGGCGGTCTGCGTCGCGTCGAAGATGCAGGAGGCGGGATTGCCGTTGTAGTCGACGGAGACGGTCTGCTCGGTGTTGTACTGGAGCACGCCCTTGAGCTTTCCCTCGGCGGCGGCCTTGAAGGCGGTATTGATCTCCTCCACGGTGGCCTTGCGCGAAAGCTCCGCCGTGAGATCGACGAGCGAGACGTTCGGCGTCGGTACCCGGATGGAGGTGCCGTTCAGCTTCCCCTTCAGCTCGGGGATGACTTCGCCGATCATCTTCGCGGCGCCCGTGGACGACGGAATCATGCTCAGGGCGGCGGCCCGCGCGCGGCGCAGGTCCTCGTGGGGGAGATCGAGGATGCGCTGATCGTTGGTGTAGCTGTGAATGGTGGTCATCAGGCCGCGCTCGACGCCGAAGCTGTCCATCAGCACCTTGGCCATGGAAGCGAGGCAGTTGGTGGTGCAGCTCGCGTTCGAGATGATGGTGTGCTTCGCGGGATCGTACTTCTCGTGGTTGATCCCGTAGCAAAGCGAGAGGTCCTGCCCCTTCCCCGGCGCGGAGATGATCACCTTCTTCGCCCCCGCCTTGAGATGCTTCTCGGCATCCGGCCGGTTGGTGAAGCGGCCGGAGCATTCCAGCGCGACTTCGACGCCGTGCTCCTTGTGGGCCAGCTCTCCCGGATCGCGCCTCGCCGACACCGCGATCTTCTTGCCGTTGATCACCACCGCGTCCTCGGTCGAGTCGACCGTGCCGTCGAAAATCCCGTGCACGGAGTCGTACTTGAAGAGGTGGGCGAGCGTCTTCGGCTTGTCGATGTCGTTGATCAGGACGACGTCGAGGCCCGCACGGCGCTTGAGCGCGGCGCGCAGGATGTTGCGACCGATCCTGCCGAAGCCGTTGATGGCGAAACGAGCCATGTAGAAGCCTCCTTGGGGGAGGCACAAATAGGCTCGGAACTGCGGAGCGTCAAGGCGACTTGGAGCGCCTGTCTACGCTGCTCCCTTGCGCTCCGCCTGCAAGTCCTGCGTGATCAAATCGATCAGCTCCGTCGAGAGCGCGAGTAGCTGGCGCGGCGTGTAGCCGTTCTCGCGAAGCTCCTTGTAGAAGGACCTGGCGAGAATGCGCGCGCCGGCGGCGCGATCGATGCTGGGGATGGATCCGTCTGCGCCGCTGGCGCTGGGGGCCGTTCCATCCTGGGGGAGGAGCTTCTCAGACACGAGAGACCTCGTTTGGGGCTACGTGTATCCGGGAATGGTCTGCAACTGCTTTGCCGGAATCTGAACTACAAGAAAATCGGTAGTTTGCAAGGGTCAAACGTCGAATGCCGCGCTGCGGTGCGAATGGGAAGCGTCGCTTTCGCGACGTTTGGCGGTGCGAGCCGCGTAACCGGATTCGCACCGCGCCGCGTCGTCCTCGGATTGCCGGATCCATGCGCGATCCCTAACGTGACGGGCGCATGAAGCTGCTGGTCAGGCAGGCGGGCGGCGCTCAAGCCCTGACGGTCGGGAGCCAGAAGGAGTTCCTGCAGCTCTGGAACAACGGCGTCATCGCTCCCGACGATCTCGTCCAGCGCGGCGAGCAATGGGTGCGCGCCGATCAGCTGCCCTGGATCCGCGGGATGACCGCCGAGCGGAAACGCGACGGCCGACGGCTGTTCTGGATCACGCTGGCGCTGATGCTGCTGGGGCTCGCGGGCGTCCTCTGGATCCAGACGCACGCCGGTTTCGTGGCGCGCAAGTCGGGCGCGGTGCCGCCGGGCGCCGTGCACGCAGAAGGGAAGGAGTGCGACGTCCGCGTCGACACGGACCTGGAAGCCAACTGGAGCGTCAGCATCCTCTCCGGCGAGTACGACCCGGTCAGCCTGATCAGGCGGCCCGCGGCGCCGGTGATCATCAAGCTGCGCGCGAAGACGCGGTGGCTGGCCATGGAGGCGGGGCTCAAGGCGCTCAAGGCGCAGGGCAAGATCAGCGACTTCACGATCGAGCCGCGGCCGCAGGCCGAGCTCGAGGCAGAGGCGGCGGAAAAGGCGAGGCTCGCCGCGAAGAAGGCCGCTGGCGCGAAGCCCGCCACCGAAGAGGAAGAAGAGGCCTAGGTCACCGCACGGTGAACGCGTAAGCGGCGCCGACTCCCGCGATGTAGATGCGACCTTTCGCGACAATGGCAGCGTTGAACCGCGTCAGCGATCCGAGCGCCGAGCTGGTGAAGATCGGCGCCCCCGTTTCGGCGTTGAACGCGAGCAGCTGGTTGTCGCCTCCGGCGCTTGGGATCCAGATCATCGACTCAAGTCCGCTACCCGTCGTGGTCGCAATGGGCGAACCCCTTCCGTTGACGTTGGCGCACCAGGCGGTAGTTACGCCTGGCGGAGATCCGGCCGAGATGCGAAGCGCCACAAGTCCGCTTGCGCCGGGGCACGACGAGCCGGTCGCAGGAAACGCGAGCAGTGTTCCCGAAGGAGTGGCGCCTGACCGGAGCCGATGCCACCCAGGCGATCGCGATCGGTGAGATGAAGCCGTCCATCTTTCCCGAGCGTGGCGACGTAATGCGCGGAACCGACGTCGAACGGAACCGCGCCACCAGTCCCGATGTCCGCGTCCTTGGAGTCGAGGTCTGCCCAGTCGGACGGCGCGTAATAGTCGGCGGTATTGGCGGAGAACGACGGCCCCGGCGCGAGCTTGAGGATGGCCTCGCCTCCGTCCCAGGTAGAGAGGCCGATGGTGTTGCCGGTTGCCACGAACAGCGACCCGCCCATCGCGGCGACGCCGGACATCGCCCAAATCCCTCCTCCGTGCCCCGTGTGGTACGCCGCTGGCGGGCGCGATCCCACGGTGTCGAATCCAATGACCCAGCCGGCGTAGTCGCCGCAGTCGCCGAAGTGCCCTCCGTAGGGAACGTAAAGGGTGCCATCCACGAGGGCCAGCGCGCCGCGCTGATTCTGGATGCGCGCGTCGAAACCCGAGACTGCGGATTGGACATCGATGGGCGTGTCGGAAGTGCCCCCGTCCGGCAGCGAGAGCGTGAAGATGCGGTGGCGCGCGCCGGAAGTCATCGCGGCAACGAAGACCAACCTGCGCCCGGCGTCGATGACGGGAGTGCCGGTGATGCCGAGCGGATCGATGTTGCCGCAGGGGAGCTCGGACCGCGAGGCGGGAGCGGCGAGCGTCCGCGACCAGATCCGCGAGCCGGTCAACGGATCGAGCGCGATCACCTCGTTGTTCTGGGTGGCGATGAGCAGCAGGTCCTGTCCACCCTCGCCCCCGTCCCAGTACAACGGTTGGGCATAGACGGTGCCAGCGAACGAGGCGGTGAAGGCCGAATCCTGACGGAGCCGCGCTGCTGCGGCGCGGGTCAGCGATGGATCGACGTACACGCCGCTGCGCGCCGCGTCGTTGTGGTGCTGTAGAACGGAAGCGCGGACACCGGCAGGAAGGTGATCGGTCGTGTGCGGCGGACCCTGGGCGTTCCTGGTACAGCCAATGGCTGCGCAGACGATGACGCAGAGCGCCCTCACGACCCGACGGTTACCCGTCAGATGCGTGTGGTACATCGACACCATGAGAGTGGAAGCGATGTTCGGGCAGATCCGCTCGCTCACGGCGCAGGTGCGCAACCCGCACTTGAGGACTCTGCTCTTCGCATTTCTCGACGACGACACGCTGGTGCCGGCCTTCCTGCGCGCGCCCGCCGCGAAGAGCATCCATCACGCCTATCCCGGCGGGCTCTGCGAGCACACCCTGTCCGTGATGCAGCTCGGCTGGCGGGCCTGCGATCACTACCCGCAGCTCGACCGCGACCTGGTCACCGCGGGGTGCCTCTTGCACGACTTTGGCAAGGCCCGGGAGATCTCGCCGGAGCCCGGGTTCGAGTACACCGACGAAGGCAAGCTCGTCGGCCACCTCATCCTCACCTGCCAGCTCGTTCGCGAGAAGGCAGCGCGCATTCCGGGATTTCCGCGCGAGCTGGAATGGCGGGTCACTCACCTGATCGCAGCCCACCACGGCCGGCACGAGTACGGCAGCCCGAAGGAACCGGCCACGCTGGAGGCGATGGTTGTCCACGCCGTCGACGAGCTGGACACGCGGACGAGCTCGTTCGCGCAGCTCTTTGCCGCCGCCGAGGGCCCCTGGACGGACCGGAAGAACCTCTACGGGAGGCAACTTCTGGTACCTGCCGCTCCGGTCGAGGACGACCGCCGGCTCGAAGGCGCGGGCCTCTACCGAGAGGTGGAGTGATGCAGCCGTTCCAGCGCACCGCCGCGGTCTTCGACATCGACGACTCGCTGCTGGACGGCAACGCGGGAACCATCTTCACCTGGTTCCTCTATTCGAACCGGGAGATGGTGCCGTCGGTCCGCTCGCAGGTGCCGCGCGCGCTCTACGAGTACGCCCGCAAGCGGCTGAGCGAGGCCGACATGGTGGCTCTCGGATCGCGCTGCCAGCAGGGAATCCGCGCGGACCGCCTGCGCGACCTCGCCCGCCGGTGCTTCGACCGGCACGTGAAGAAGCGCGTGACCCAGCAGGGTCTGCGCACGGTGCGCCGTCACCTGTTGATGGGCCACCTGATCCTCGTCGCCTCCGGCTCGCCGCAGTTCATCATCGACGAGCTGGGCCGCTTCCTTCACGCGCACGAGGCAGTGGGAACGCGCGCCGTGATCCGGGGAGGCCTCTCTACAGACGAGCTGGTTCCGCCCATCGTCTTCCGCGAAGGAAAGCGCGAGCGCGTGAAGGAAGTCCTCGCGCGCCACGGCATCGACGTGGGCCGCTGCTACCTGTACTCCGACTCGGTGGCCGACACTCCGCTCTTGGAGGAGGTCGGCCACCCGGTGGTGGTCAATCCCAAGCCGGCCTTCAGGGCCGAAGCGCTCCGCCGCGGCTGGGAAGTGGTGGAATGGAAGGGCCGCTGGAAGACCGAATCGCCCGAAGACGCCCTCAGCGAGGAATGGCTCTCCTGGGAAGGCTAAGAGCAAAAGCGTTGATCTGAAGAGCGATCCTACTTTTCAGCGGAAAACCCGGACTCGGCGATGGCCTTGTCCAGATCGGCGCGTTTCACTTTGGCGTCGTCGTAGGTGACCTTCACCTCGCGCTTGTTCTTGTCCGCCGCGACGCCGCTGACTCCCTTGACGTCCTTGAGCGCCGCCTCGGTGCGCGCCGCGCAGCCGCCGCAGTGCCATCCGGACACCTTGATGGTGTCCGTCTTCTCGGCCGCGAACGCGCCGAACGACAGCAAGGAGGCGAGCAGCGAACCGGCGATGAGCTTCCTCATTGGCTCCCTTTCTGGATGTTTGACGCGCCAGGACGGGATGGATTCAAGTCAATCCACCGGGCAGGCGCAAGGCATTGCGCGCGTTGGTGGTCGTGGCGCGCCCAAGCTCGTCCGGCGGCAGGCCGCGCAGGCTGGCGAGCGCTGTCGCCGTCAGCGCCACGTAGGCTGGCTCGTTGCGCTTTCCCCGGTGGGGGACGGGTGCGAGAAAGGGGCAGTCCGTCTCCACCAGGATCCGATCCAGCGGGGCCCTGGCAGCGGCGTCGCGGATCGGTTCCGCGTTCTTGAACGTGAGCACGCCGGAGAAGCTCAGGTACAGGCCGAGCGCGAGGTAACGCTGCGCCGCACGCCAGCCGCTGGTGAAGCAGTGGATGACGCCGCCGTCTGGCCCCAACTCTGCCCGCAGGATCTCCGCCGTCTCCACGTCGGCCTCGCGGGTGTGCACGACCAGCGGCTTTCCGAGCTCCCTTGCCAGCCGGATCTGCCGGACGAATACCGACCGTTGCACGTCGCGCGGGGAGCGATCGTAGTGGAAATCGAGACCGCATTCCCCGACGGCGGTCACGTCGCTACCGCTACACAGCCGGCGCAATTCGTCGAAGTCCGTGTCCGTCGCGCTGGCTGCGTCGTGTGGGTGGATTCCCGCGGTGGCGGAGAAGAACGAGCGGTCGGTCTTCGCCAGGCCGATCGCGTCCTGCGCACCCGCCATCCCGGCGCCTTCGCGCCACTGCCCGACAGCCACCACGTGGACGAGCCCTGCCGCCCTGGCGCGGCCGATCACCTCGTCGCGGTCCGCGTACCCGTCGAGGTGCGCGTGCGCGTCAATCAGCACTGGCCTGCACCTCGACCAGCAGCTCTTCGCAGAGCTGCTTCAGCTCGGGCGGGCCGTCCGCGGCGAGCTTGCCGAGAAGATCGAGCGCAGCTGGCGTCGCCAGCTCCGCGAGACCCTCCGCGGCATCCATCCGCAGGTCCTCGGGCACATCGGGATCGCCGGCGATCGCCTGCAGACGCTCTTCGGCCCCCGTGGCCTTGAGCCTCCCGAGCGCACGGATCGCCGCACCCCTTGCCGGATCGCCATCGGTCTCCGCCAGCTCGGTGAGCACGGGGATCGCATCGTGCACGGCGAGGCGCCCCGCCCACTCCGCCGCGAGGGGCCGGTCGTCGCCGTCCGATTCGAGGCGCGAGATCAGGTGGGCACCGCCGCGCGGATCCCCGAGACGGGCCAGCGCGGCCGCGGCGAGCGTGCGATCGAAGTCCCCGAGAGATTCTTCCTCGAACATCGCGGCGATCGCCGGGACCGCCGCGGCGTCGCCCAGCGACATCATCGCGGACAGCGCCTCCTGGCGTCGGTGATCGTCGCGGAGCGCGGCTTGAAGCTCGGAAAGCCCTGCCGGGTCCTGCACGTCCGACAGAGCGCAGGCGGCTGCGAAGCGCATCGACTCCTCGGCAGACTGCACCACGGCGCGGACCCGGGCGCGCGCGGCATCGCCCGGGATGCGGATGGCCGACCAGACAGCGGCGATGCGCACCTGGGGCACGCGGTCGGTGAGCAGCGCGAGGACGCCCTGCTCGCACTTCGCCAGGTTCTCGGCTTTGCGCAGAAGGCGGACCCCGGAGAGCGCGACCACGCGCACGAGCGGTTCCGGATCTTCCAGGAGGTGGGGAAGCCGCGCCGCCAGGATTGTTGCTGCGTCGGCGTCGCCGGAGCGCCAGCGCTCGATCAGCGCACGGGCGGCGTCCACGCGCAACGCCCCGTCGGCCGAATCGAGCGCCTCGCCCGCATCCATCTCCGGCTCCGGTGGCGGGGCCGCTGCGGGCTGCGCGTCCTTCCTGCCGAACAGCGAAGAGAGCAGTCCCATCACTTCACGGGGGAGCCCGGCTTCACGTCGCCGGGCAGCTCGATGGCCGTATGCTCGCGATCACCTCCGCTCGCATAGAGGACCATGCCGTGGGAGACGAGTCCCTTGCCGAAATCACGTGGGGGCAGGTTGGCGACGACGCAGACCACCTTTCCTGCCAGCTCTTCGGGAGCGTAGGACTGCGCGACGCCGCTGACGATCGTGCGGGGCGTGGCTTCGCCGAGATCGATCGTGAGCTTGATCAGCTTGTCCTTCTTCGGCACGCGCTCCGCGGCGAGGATTTTGCCGGCGCGCAGATCCATCGTCGCAAACTGCTCGATGGTCAGCTCGGGCACAACCACCGCCTTCGCCGGAGGCGGAACCACCGCCGAAGGCGGAACGAATCGCGAGGAAAGCTCACTGACCTCGGCGTCTTCGACTTTTCGAACGAGCGGCCGGGGCTCTCTGATCGCGGCGTTCTCCAGCGGCTTGAAGTCGCCCCAAGTCAACTCCGCCCCGCTCTGCTCCTCCACTCCCCGCGCAAACCGCGGCACGATGGGCGCCAGCCATCGCGCGCAGAATCGCGCCACGTTCACCGCCAGCGTGAGCTCCTCGAGCGCCGCCTCGCGGTCCGTCTTCAGCTTCTCCCACGGCTTCTGCGCCTGCAGACGCTGGTTGGCCGACGACGAGAACTCCAGCACCTTCTGGACGACGGTGCGCGTGTCGCACCGCTTGTAGAGCTCGCTGATCTCCCGCTCCACGGTGCGCGCCTGCTGGAAGACATCGGACGACGCCGCGCGCGTGAGCTTTCCCCCGTTCTTCCAGACGAGCGACAGCGCCCGGTTGGCGAGGTTCCCCACGTTGGCGAGGAGCTCCCCGTTCACCCTGTTCTTCAGCTCGTTGAACGAGAGGTCGATGTCGCTCGGCGTCGGCCCGAGGTTCGCGGCATAGAAATACCGCAGCCACTCCGGATCGAGCCCGGCGTCCAGGTACTCCCGCACGTTGAGGAAGGTGCCGCGCGACTTGCTCATCTTCGCGCCTTCCACCGTGAGCATCCCGTGCACGTGGACCCGCGCGGGCTCCTTCCAGCGTGCAGCGTGCAGCATCGCCGGCCAGAAGAGCGTGTGGTGGTACACGATGTCCTTGCCGATGAAGTGCACGAGGTCGCAGTCGGCGTCCGCGCCCCAGAACTCCTCCACCCTGCGGCCGTGGTCCTGACACCACTTGTCGGTGCTCGAGAGGTACCCGATTGGCGCATCCAGCCAGACGTAGAAGTACTTCGTCTCCTCGCCGGGAATCCGGAACCCGAAGTACGGCGCGTCGCGGGAGATGTCCCAGTCGCGGAGCGGCTCCGCCAGCCATTTGTCGACGAAGTTGCGGATCTCCGGCTGCAAGCGCCCTTCGCTGCGCGTCCAGCCGCGCAGCCATTCCTGGTACTTGGAGAGCTTGACGAAGTAGTGCGGCGAGGTGCGCCGTTCGAGGTTGGTGTTCCCGCAGATGGCGCAGCGGGGATTCTTCAGCTCGGTGGGCTCGTACGTGCTGCCGCAGTTCTCGCAGGAATCGCCGTACTGGTCCTTGGTCCCGCAGACCGGGCACTCGCCTCGGATGTACCGGTCGGGGAGGAACCGCTTGTCGACCGAGCAGTACACCTGCTCGACGTCGCGCTTCTCGATGGCGCCATCGGCGCGCAGCGCCTCGTAGATGCGGCGGGTGTGCTGCTCGTTCTCCGGTGAGTGCGTCGTATAGAAGAGATCGAACCCGATCTCGAACGCCTTGTAGTCCTCGGCGTGCTCGCGCTGGATCCGGGCGATCCACTCCTCGGGCGCGACACCCGCCTTGCGCGCGCTGATCTCGATCGGAGTCCCGTGCGTGTCGTCGGCGCAGATGAAGATGCATTCGGTCCCCATGGCGTTCATCGCCCGGACGAAGACGTCGGTCTGGACGGACTCGACCATGTGGCCGAGATGGAGGCTGCCGTTGGCGTACGGCAGCGCGTGGGTGACGAGCATGCGGGAAGCCATCAGGGTTGTTTCATACCGGCGCTTGTTGAACGCCACAAGCATCGCCGCCAAGCCGCCTACGGCGGCCGCCGCTACCTGGCGCACACCTCGAGGAGGAGTCGCTCCATCGACAACCGCGGATCCGCCCCGTTCTTCAGCTCGAAGTCGACCTCCGCGCAGCGGATCAGCGCGCGCCTCCAGAATGCCCGGGGTCTCCGGCGCGCCCGCTTGTACCCCAGCCAGGCCACGAACGGATGCGGGACCTTCTGCTTCTTCGCCGACAGCTCGCTCTCCAGCGCCGGAAACAGCTTCGCCTGGAACTCGTTGTATCCGAGCTCCCGGGGTCCGGCGTCGGCATATCGTGAGCTGTCCGCCAGCGCCTTGCGCACCGCGCTGGCAACGCCGCCGAGGAACGGCAGCGCGACCGCGGAAGCGTTCGCCCTCCTGCGCAAGTCGTCGCCGAAGAGCTGCAGCGCCTTGGCGGCGTCGCCCTCGCCCACCGCTTCCGCGAGCGCGAAGAATTCCTCCTCCCGCACCGGCGCCACGACCGCCTCGACGTCCTCCCGGACGATCTGCGCGCGATCGCCCACGTAGAGCGCGAGCTTCCGCAGCTCGGAGGCGATCAGCCGCAGGTCGTCACCCAGCCGGTCCTTCAGCTCCAGCTCGGCGTCGCGCGCCAGCCTCTTCTTCAGAGGACCCAGCTCGTCGGCGACGATGGGCGAAATGTCCAGCGTGTCGATCGAGCGCCCGCGCCGTTCCGCGCGGCGCCGGACGTGCGCCCCCTTCTCCTGCGCGAGACGGACGAGCGCGTGTTTCGGGGGAAGCGACTCCGCCACCAGGATCAGGTGCGTCTTCGGTGGCAGGCCCCGTTCCACGGCGCGGACGAGGGCCTCGAGGTCGTCCGGCGGCGCCACGATGTTCTGGGCGAGCGCCCAGGAGGACAGCTCCTGCAGCCAGCTCTTGTCCCCTTCCTCGGGCGACGCCCCGAGGTCCTTCCGCCATTTCGCGGCGGACGCTCCGGTCTTCGATCCGAATGCCACGTCCGCGGCGGCCCAACCCGCGGGCCGCACCAGGTGCAGCAACCTGCGCGCCGCGTCGCGCTGCCGCTTGCCTTGCCAGAGGTCGCGCACCCGCGAGAGCTCGCGCGGGGCGTCGACTTCCTCGGCGAAGGCGTCGGCGCCCTCCACCACCACCGCTTTCGGTGCCGCGAACATCGCCACGGTGACGAGGTGCGAGGCGATCTCGCGCGCTCCCGCCGCCGCATCGACCACCACGAGGTTCAGCGCGCGATCCTTCTCCGGCACGATCGCATCCGCCAGCTCGCGGGCGCTGGTGCGCGCCAGGTACTCGTCACCCTCGATCAGCGTGACGGCACGGGCCTTTCCGGAGGTTGCCTCCTCGATCAGCTCCGCCATGTCAGCCACGGCGAAGCTCCCGGGTACCCAGCAGGAGGCGCTCGAGCTGCAGCCTGCCGTTGCCGTTCTGACGCAACGCCTCGATCACGTCGGCGCAGAGCGTCGCCTGTCCGAGCAGCGCACGCGGCGCCACACGGGTGGAGATTTCCTTCGCCCTGCCCGCCAGCTCGCGCAGCTCCGGAGCTGCTCCCGCGCTGCAGACGAGCAGATCGCGCGTCCAGGCGTGGACCGCCTCGGCCACGGCCAATGCGGCATCGCGATCGCCGTACGCCTCGGCGAGATCGAGCGCCTCGCGCTCGTCCCCGGCCCCGAGGGCGTCTTCCACCTGCCCGAGCACCTCCCGCCATTCGCCTTCCGCCTCGAGCGCGCGCGAGAAGCTTCCGCCGGCGCGCGCGGCCCGGTCCCGGGCGGCGGCCTCCGGCACTCCTTCGCGGAGCAGGCGGGTCACCAGCGCCTCCGCCGGCACCGGGCCGAGCTGCACGCGAGCGCACCGCGACCGGATGGTGGGAAGCAACGCATCGGGGTTCGCGCTGAGCAGCAGGAACGTGGTTGCCGGCGTCGGCTCCTCCAGCGTCTTCAAGAGCGTATTCTGCGCCCGCTCGTTCATGGCATCGGCGGGCGTCACGATGGCGATCTTCCGGCGTCCGCGCAGCGCCGCGAACGAGAGGCGCCTGGCCAGGGCCCGCACGTCGTCCACGCGGATCTCCTTGGAGGGAGCGCCTTCCAGGTCCGCGCGCCCGACCAGGCTTCGCGCGAGCAGCTCCGTCTGCGGCATGAGGAAGGCGACATCGGGGAAGTTGCCGCGCTCGATTCCGCGGCAATTCAGACACTTGCCGCACGGACGAACGGCCGGATCGACCTCCTCGCAGTTCGCCGCCTGGGCGAACGTGCGCGCCAGCAGCTCCTTGCCTACGCCTTCCGGCCCGGCGAGGAGGTATGCGTGGTGCACCTGCCCGCGCTCCAGCGCGCCCCGGAGCAGCCGGACTGCACGCTCCTGTCCGAAAATGTCCTCCCAGCGCATGAATGCGCGTTCCTACACACCGTCGAACCCTAATGCAACGGCATGGCGAGTCCGTGCTAGAGGTGCCGTCATGCGCAAGGCTGGAGCTGCCTTCCTGCTCGTCGTCGCCGCCGCCTGCGGCAACAACGAGAACGTGTTCTACGGCTCCATCGGCCCGAGCACCATCACGCCATTCATCGCCTTCGATAACGCGAACAGCGTCATCTCCGGGCGCGCGACGCTGACGGATGCCGACGGCGGTACCACAGGCAGTGCCGAGCTCGTGATCATCAGCGACCGGCCGCGCCTGTGCGATCGCCTGGTCCAGTATCCCGATTACTTCCGCAACCCGCCGGAAGCGTACGTCGCGCTGATCCTCTTCCTCCCCCCCGACAACCGCGTCGGGACGTTCCTTGCCGGCCGCCCCGGCGACGAGGGAACTGGAAGCGAGATCATCGGCGCCGACCCCACAAAGAAACAGGCATCGATCGACCTCACGGGCAGGCCGGTCGCGCCTTTTCAGGGCCTGAACGCCTACCCCTGTTGCGGATACATCTCGCTTCGCGATTGGTCGGAGGCGTCGGGCGGTGAGTCGACCGGCAGCTTCAACCTCTATTACGGGGCACCTCCGCAGTTGAATTCGACCACCGCCTTTCCCTTCTACGGCCAGTTCAAGGCGACGGTGTGCACGACGCTGAACGGCACGCTGCTGCCTTGACACCGTCGCACTCCCGCCCTACTCAGGGCGCCCCGAGTGGAGAACGACGATGGCGCTCCCCCTCACGACGGATCAGCCTGACCGCAGCGTAGCTCCCGAGGATCGGACCATCGCGCGAGAATTCATCCTCGCGCGCCTTGGGTCGCTGTTCGCCTTTGCCCCGGTGGGCGTCTGGACCGTCGCCCACCTCTGGCACCAGCTCGCCGCCTACCGATCGCCGCAGGCCTGGGAGACGGCGGTGACGGGCCACGTCAACAGCGCCAGCACCGTGCTCGTGTTCGTGCTCGTGCTCGGGCCGCTGCTCTGGCACACCATCTGGGGCATCGTCCGCATGCTGCGCAGCCGTCCCAAGCCGCTGCAGAGTGGATTCTCCAACCTGCGGTACGTGATCCAGCGCCTGTCGGCGGTGGGGCTGCTGCTCTTCCTCGGAGCCCACCTCTACCTGGCGTGGTTCGAGCCGCGCTTCCTGCACGGGCGGCCGGAGCCGTTCGCGCAGATCTCGCGGGAGATGCGCTTCCACACGCCGACGCTGATCGTCTACATCCTCGGCATCGTGGGGATCGCGTACCATCTCGCGAACGGCCTCTGGAGCTTCATGACCATGGGCTGGGGGATTGCTGTCAGCAAGAGCGGGATCCGCTGGATGGAGCGCGTCTCCATCCTCCTTTTCGTCGTGCTGCTCGCCGTGGGGTGGGCCGCCATCTACGGCTTGTACCGGGGTGGCGAGGCGTACGGTCCGCCGGCCTGACGCAGCAGGTAAAGAACCACCGCGATGTTCACGGCGAGGATGACCACGCGGCCCCATGCAGGGCGCCGGAACAATTCCCAGAGCTCCCACGGCAGCAGCATGGCCGTCGCGATCACCACCAGCCACGGCGCCCACCAACGGCCCGCTTGCAGCGCCAGCCCTTCCACGGCCGAGAGGGCCGAGTCGCCCAGCATGGCGATCGCGAGCAGCTTCACGTGGCCGCTCGTGGCCGCCTCAACGAGCAACGTCGCGGCCCGCAACGACCAGGCGCCGGCGAAATGCTCGAGGACGAACTCCGCGAGCGTCGCGGCTCCCGCTTCGGTGCCGCGAACGAGGAGCCAGATGGCCGCAATCCCGACCAGTGCCTGCAGCACGGCCTTGGTCAGCTTGTAGACGATGATCGTTTCCAGGCCCGCAGGCCGATTCATGCGCCAGGCACCAGCGATCGCACGAGCTCCAGCAGGCGGCTGATGTCGAACGGCTTCTCCATCGAGCGGACCCCGAGGCGCTCCGCCTGCTGGCGTCCCTCGTTGGATCCGGTCGTGAGCACGACGGGCACCTGTCCGAGACCCGCGCTGCGCAGCTGCTCGACGACCCAGGCTCCGTCCGCGTCCGGCATGAAGTAGTCCACCAGGATCAGCGCCGGTGGCGCGGCGCGGGCCGCATCGATGGCGCGGCGCGCATCCGGCGAGGTGCGCACGGCAAACCCGTTCAGCTCCAGCAGGTCCTGGAGCACCATCCGGGTGTCTTCGTCGTCGTCGACGACGAGGATTTCCCTGCGCTCAGCCACGCGGGCGAGCCTAGACCGTGCGCGCTCGCACGGCGAGTGCGACCGCATCGCACAGTTCCGGTAACGAACCATCGGCGACCGCGTCGACGCGAATGCCCGCCTTCCGCGCCTCGTCCGCACAGAGCCGGCCCATGCACGCCACCGCCGCCGGCCTGGCGCTCTCCGCGCCAGCCAGGGCGGCGAACCCGCGTGCCGCGCTGCCGCTGGCGAATGCGATGGCATCGATCCGGCCGTCGCGCAGCTCGCGCAGCGCCGCAGGATCCGCCCGGTGCGGCGTCACCGTCCGGTAGAGGGTGCAGGTTTCCACCTGCGCTCCGGCGGCGCGGAGGCCGGCGACGAGGGCCGGATTGCCGCCTTCGGGCCGCGCCACGAGCACGCGCTTTCCCGCGACGCGGCCGCCGAGCTCCCGCAGCAGAGCGTCGGCGCCGGCCCCGCCCTTCGGCACGATCACTTCGCCGGGCAACTCCCGCGCCGTCGAGGCGCCGACGGCGGCGAGCGGCAATCCGGGGTTGCCGCAGAGCGCGAGCAAACGCCGCGCGGCGTGAGGCGACGCGATCACGAGCAGGTCGGCGACCTTCTCGCGGACGACGGTGACGATTCGGCCGACGTCCGGCCCGTCCTCGAAGGCGATGCAAGGCATCCGGACCGGGATCGCCCCCCGCTCCCGCAAGAGCGTCTCCAGCTCGGCGGCATCCTCCACCGCGCGCGTGACCAGCACGCGGGCCCCGGCGAGCGTCAAGCGCGCTTCGGCGCGGGCAGCCCCGAGGCCTGCGACCGCGCCGCCTCCAACAGCGGCGCTCCGCCCTTGTCGAGCAGCGCCTCGGCGACGCTCTTGCCCAGCGCCTCGGGGCCCGTCGCCGATCCGCGCATCTCCGCGCGCACCACGATGACACCTCCCTTGCCATCGGGACCGCCGAGCGCCGCACGAAGCCAGATGCGATCGCCTTCCAGCAGGCCGTACGCGGCGACGGGAACCGTGCAGCCTCCCGCCAGCCGGGCAAGGACCGCGCGCTCGGCGCGGACGCAGCGCGCGGTCGGGGCGTCGTCGAGCGGCGCCGTCGCCTCGAGACCCGGCGAGCCTCGCAGCGTCTCGATGGCGAGGGCTCCCTGCCCCGCCGCCGGCAGCGAAAGCTCTGGCGGGAGGATCTCGGTCACCTCCCCGTCGAGGCCAAGACGGCGCAGGCCCGCGAGCGCGAGAACGACGGCGTCGAGAGGCCCCTGCGGATCTCCCTCGGCCGGCCGCACTTCGACGCCGCCGCGGACCACCGTCGCTCCGGTCGCGCGGGCGAGGCGCGTCTGCACGTTCCCGCGGACGGGCACGACGATCAGATCGGGTCGCTCGGCCAGGAGCTGGACGGCGCGGCGCAGCGAGCTCGTGCCCACGCGCGCTCCGCGAGGAAGGTTCGCGAACCGCTTCGCGAACGGCGCGACCAAGGCGTCGCGCGGATCCTCCCGGGCGCAAAAAGCGCTGAGCACGAACGCGTCGGAAATCGCGAACGGCACGTCTTTCGCGCTGTGTACGGCCAGGTCGGCGCGCCGATCCGCGAGCGCCTGCTCCAGGTCCTTGACGAAGAGGCCTTTACCGCCGGCTTCGGCAAGCGATCGGTCGAGAATCCGGTCACCTTCGGTGGATATGGGCAAGAGCTCGCAGGCGTGCCCGCGCTCCCGCAGCCATCCCCCGACGCGCTCGGCCTGCCACAGCGCGAGCGCGCTCTTGCGCGTCGCGATACGGAGATTCACCGCCGCCTCAACAGCGGCAGCACGGCCCCGTCGTCGCCGCGTTGCTTGTCCACGGTCGTCGCTTTCGTCGCCGACGCGGGCTGCGGCTCTCCGTCGAGCCCGAACAATTCGGCGGCGGCGTCGCCCAGGGGGCCCTGCCCTGCTTCGGCCCGGAGGCGGCTCGTGGGCGCGTGGAGGAGCTTGTTGACGATGGCGCTCGCCATGGCCCGCACCGTCTTTTGCTGCTTCTCGTCGAGCCCGTTCAGCGCCGCGAGCGTCTTCTCGGCCTCGGCGCGCGCGAGCGACTCGGCGTGCGCCCGCAGCCGCGCGAGCACCGGCACCGCGGCCCGCTCGCGCGACATCGTCAGGAAGGCCTTCAGCTCCTCCTCGACGATCTCCTCCGCCTTTCCCACGTGCGCCGCGCGCAGATCGCGGTTCTGCGCGGCGACGCGCTCGAGATCGTCGAGATCGTAGACGTAGACGTTCTCCAGCTCGTTCGCGCTCGGCTCGACATTGCGGGGCAGCGTCAGGTCGACGAGGAAGATCGGCCTGTAGCGCCGCGCCTTGAGCGCCTTCGCCATCATGTCGCGGGTCACCACTGCCTGGGACGCGCTGGTGGAGCAGATGGCGACGTCGGCGCGCTCCAGCAGGGCCGGCAACTCCGCCAGCGAAACGTGGACTCCGCCTGCCTCGCGGGCCAGCTCCTCCGCGTGCTGCGGGCTGCGGTTGGCCATCAGCAGCTCGCGGGCGCCGGCGGAGCGGAGCTCTCGGGCGGCCAGCTGCGCCATCTCGCCCGCGCCGAGGAGCAGGATGGAACGCCCCTCGAGATTGCCGAGAAGCTTGTGGGCGAGCTGGACGGCGACGCTGGAGACGGACACGGCGCCGCGCGCGATCTCCGTTTCCGTGCGGACGCGCTTCGCGGCCGTCGTGGCGCGGGCCAGCGCCTGGGAGAGTTCCGGACCGAGCGCCCCTGCCCGCTGCGCCTGGAGGGCGGCATCCTTCACCTGGCCGAGGATCTGCGCCTCGCCCACCACCATCGAATCGAGGCTCGCGGTGACGCGGAAGAGATGGCGAAGCGCCTCCTCTTCGAACCGGCAGACGGCGTGCGGCGCCGCGACGGGGCCGAACGTCTCCAGCAAGTCCTGGGCCGCGGCGCGCGTCTCGGCGATGGCGAAGATCTCGAGCCGGTTGCAGGTGGAGACGAGCAGCGCCTCGCGCACGCCGGGAAGCGCCTTCAGGTCGCGCAGGTGGCCTTCGATCTGTTCGGGTCGCACGGCGACCTGCTCGCGCACCGCGATGGGCGCCTGCTTGTGCGAGAGGCCGACGCAGATCAGCGTCATGTTGCGCTCCCGCTCAGCGCCGGCGCCGCGCTGAGCAAACCGGCATAGGTCCCGATCAGAAGGACGAATCCCGCCACCACCAGCATCGCTACGCGGCGGCCGCGCCAGCCGGCGACCAGCCTCGCCTGGATCATCGAGGCGAAAAGCGCCCAGGCGAGGACCGCGAAGCCCTGCTTGGGCGCGATGGGGAAGGTCAACCCGGTGGCCTCGCGGGAGACCAGCGAGCCGGTGGCGATGGCCAGCGAGAGGAAAACGAATCCCCAGACGGCGAGGCGATACCCGGCGCGGTCGAGGAGGTCGAGCGAGGGCAGGCGCGCGAAGAGCCGGCCGGGCCGCTTGCTCTTCATCTGCCTCTCGCTCGCCAGGTAGAGGATGGCGAGGCCGAAGGCCAGCGCCAGCACCGCGGTTCCCAGCGCAGCGGCGCCGACGTGGATGAAGAGAAGGATGCTGTGCGAGACCTCCGGCGCGATCGCCCGGGCGTTCGACTCGACGAGGTGGGCGGGGACCATCACGGCCACCGTGAAGGGAGCGACGAACGCGCCGGCGACGGGCAGCTCGTAGCGGAAGTCGAGCACCAGATATCCCGCCACCGTCACTGCCGCGAGCAGGCTGAAGAGCTGTCCGCCCTTCCAGGCAGGGACACCCAGACCTGCTCCGGCGACGCCGAGCGAAACCCCGAACGCCGCGAAATGAACCACGACGCCGATGGCGAGCAGCGCGCGTCCGGCGCGGGCGAGACGCGTCTGCGGGCGGACGAGCCAGGTGAGAAAGGCAGCGGCGGCGGCCGCGTAGGCCACGAGCGCGATGTGGACGAGGATGGTGGCCATCGCGGCTGCCTACAGGTTTTCGAGCAAGAACTGCTCCAGCATGTCCTGCTCCTCGTCGCCTTTCTTTTCGCCCTGCGTCCCCTGCGGATTCGACGCTGGATTTGCTCCTGCCGCTTTCGTCGCCGGAGCGGACCCGGGTTGCTGCGACGCGGCCGCGGCACGGCGCAGCGCGTTCGCGTCGGCGAGAAACCCCTGCTGCACCTGATAGGCACTCTCGCCGAGGATCACCGACTCCATGTAGTGTTCGGCGCCCATCTGCTTGAGCGCGTCGGTGGTCTTCACCTTCGCCAGCAGGCCCGCGTTGTCGTCGCCGGCCTCCATCTTGATGAAGCGGACTGCCGGGGTCAGCGCGAAGCTCTTGTGCTCGCCGAGGATGGTGAGCACGTTGCCGTCCACTTCGATGCGTCCCTGCTCCGACCACCTGTCGAGCACGGACTGGGGAACGAAGAGGTAGTCGGCCATGGGGCGCTGCGCATCCTCGCCGCGCGTCGAACATCCTATCGCGGGCGCGGCTCTTCCGGTTGATACCAGCGACCCCGGGTCACGCGCAATGTGATTGACGGGCAGGCGGGCGGGCGGCAGATTCATCAGACCTTGCGAGAGGAGCTCATCGAATGGCGAGCGCGGACGTAGCAACCTTCACCGACGATAACTTCCAGAGCGAGGTGCTGGGCTCCACGGAGCCCGTACTGGTGGATTTCTGGGCGGCCTGGTGTGGACCGTGCCGCAACCTCGCGCCGCTCGTCGATCAACTGGCGGCCGAGTACAAGGGCAAGCTGAAGGTCGGCAAGCTGGACGTCGACGCGCACCAGAACGTCCCCCAGAAGTACAACGTGCTGAGCATCCCGACCCTCTTGCTCTTCAAGAACGGCCAGGTAGCGGACCAGGTCGTGGGGTCGGTGCCGAAGGCGACCCTGGACGCGATGGTCAAGCGGGCGATCTGATGGCGAAGGCGAGCGACACGGAGGAGGAGTACTTCGCGCGTGAGAACGCGGAGCGGCTGCGCAAGCTCGCCGCCGAGCAGAAGAAGTCACTAGCCGACTCCGAGCGCGAGAAGCTCCGCAAGCTCCACCACATGCGCTGTCCCAAGTGCGGCATGGAGCTCCAGGAGATCTCCGTGCGCGGCGTGCAGGTCGATCGCTGCTTCGCCTGCAACGGCACCTTTCTCGACGCGGGCGAGCTCGAGAAGCTGGCCGGAGGCCAGGGCGAGAACACGGTGATGTCGGCGGTGCTGCGGGTGTTCGGCGGGGGTAAGAAGTAGAAGCCCGTCACAGGCCGTGCATGGCCTGCCGCACGACCGCGATTCCGCGGGTCCCAGTCGACGCCCAATCGATTCATGATCCTTCCGACACAGCCCTCCGGCCGGAAGGGAAAGCGCCTCGTTCAGGCTGTCAAAACATGAACCGACGGAGCGAGACGTTGAGGAGGATCCCGATCCCCAGCATGTCCGCCACCACGCTGCTGCCGCCGTAGCTGAAGAGAGGCAGCGGCACGCCGACCACGGGCAGAAGCCCTGTGACCATGCCCATGTTGATGAAGGCGTGCCAGAAGAAGAGCGCGGCGACGCCGAGGGAAAGAAAGCTGCCGAACTTGTCGCGGGCGTTCGCCGCCACGTCGAGAGCGGCCAGCACGAGGAACGCGTAGAGCGCGATCAGCACCACCCCGCCAAGGAAGCCATGCTCCTCTGCCCAGACGGAGAAGATGAAATCGGTGTGCTGCTCGGGAAGGAACGCGAGCTGGTTCTGCGTTCCTTCGCCCCACCCCTTCCCGCTCCACTGCCCGCTACCCACCGCGATCACGCTCTGGATCGCGTGGTACCCGGCGCCTTTTGCGTATGCCTCCGGGTTGAGGAACGTCAGCAGACGCTGCTTCTGGTAGTCCTTGAGGAACCGGCTCCAGGCGAACACCGCCGCAGCGGCCCCTCCGGCGAGCATGATCACCACGTCGCGCCACTTCACCTTGGCGAACATCACCATGGTCATGGCGATGGCGAAGGTGACGAGCGCGGTGCCGAGGTCCGGCTGCTTCATCACCAGCGCGACGGGGATGAGGATCACCGCGAACGGCCGCAGCAGATCGAGGATGCCGTAATGTCCCTTGCGCAATCCCGTCTCGTCGCGGGCAAACCAGCGGGCGAGCAGGATGATCACCGCCAGCTTGACGAACTCGCTGGGCTGCACCTGCATGGAGCCGATCTGCAGCCAGCGACGGGCGCCGAGCACCTTCTTTCCGAAGAAGGCGACTCCGGCGAGGAGGCCGAGGGCGGCGACGTAGCCGGGCCAGGCCACCGTCTGCAGCCAGCGGTAGTCGATGAGCAGCAGGAGCGCGACGAAGACGCCGCCCACCAGCATCCAGCGGAACTGCACGAGCGCCATGATCACCGGCGCGTTCTTGGTCGCCGAGGCGAGATTCCAGACGCCCAGGGAGCAGATGATCAGCGTGCACAGCAGCAGGGGCCAGTGCAGGTTGTCCAGCTTCTTTTCGGTTACGCCGAGCGACATGTCACTGCACCACCGAGCTGGTTGCGAGCGGCGGGGCCGGCAGCACCGGGGCCGGAGCGGCGTCCTCGCGCTTCATCTTGAAGTACGCGGAGACGATCTTCGCCGCCGCCGGCGCCGCCGCCTCCGCTCCCCAACCGCCGTGCTCGTTGAGCACGACCACCACGATCTCCGGGTCGTTGGCGGGCGCGAAGGCCACGAACCAGGCATGGTCGCGCGAGAAGTACGCCTGCGTCGTGGGATCGAGCTTCTGCTTCTGCCCGAGCTTCATCACCTGCGCCGTTCCCGTCTTCCCGGCCATCTCCACGTCCTGCAGCCGGGAGCGCCAGCCGGTCCCGCCCGGCTCGTTCACCACCGCGAAGAGGGCGCCGCGAACCGCCTCCAGCGACGTTTCTCGAAGGCCCAGCTTGCGGACCACCTGCGGCTCGAAATCGCGGATCACCTTCCCGTCCGGTGCTTCGATCCGGCGGACGATCTGGGGAAGCAGGATGTCCCCGCCGTTGGCAACGGCGGCGTACGCCACCACCTGCTGCAGCGGGGTGACGTTGATCTCTCCCTGGCCGATGGCGGCGTTGATCGCGTGGGCGCGGGCGCTGCCGCTCTCCGGCGTGATGGTCTTCGAGTCGGGGATGATGCCGGGGATCTCGCGTCCCAGATCGAGGCCGGTCGGCTGCCCGTAGCCGAATCGTCTCGCCATGTCCGCGACGGCGTCGAGGCCGGCGCGATCTCCCACCGAGTAGTAGTAGACGTCGCACGACTGGGCCAGCGCGTGCCTGAGATCGAGCGAGCCGTGGCCCTGCGGCTTGTCGCAGCGCCAGCGGTGGTTGCCCATGGTGTAGCTGCCGCCGCAGAAGACGCTGCTTTCCGGGTTGATCACGCCGTTCTCCAGACCGACGAACGAGATGATGGTCTTGAACGTCGACCCCGGGTGGTAGTTCTCGTTCATCACCCGGTTCAGCATCGGCTTGAGCGGATCTTCGGAGATGGCCTTCAGCTCCGCCCGGCTGATGCGGCCGGACATCTTGTTCGAGTCGAACGAGGGACGCGACACCATGGCGAGGATGAAGCCGGTCTTCGCTTCCATCGCTACGACGGCGCCTGCGCGTCCGGGAAATGCGGTGTCGGCGGCGCGCTGGAGCTTCTCGTCCACCGAGAGCACCAGGTTGTTGCCCGGGGTGGCCGGCACCAGGCGCTCGTTCTCAGGGATGAGCGCCTCCTGCGTGTCCTTGTCGAGCTCGCGGCCCTTCGCGTCGACGGCGATGTTCTGCTTGCCGTCGGCGCCGCGCAGGTCGCGCTCCCAGCGCCGCTCCAGCCCCCGCCTCCCGATGGTCTGACCGCGCCGGTATTCGGGATGGTCGTCGAGCTCGTCGGGCGTGACTTCGCTCATGTAGCCGAGCACGTGCCCCATGCTCAGGGGGGCGTGGTAGGAGCGGTGCGGCGTGGGGATGAGGTTGACGCAGCTCATCTCGGTCTTGTGCGCCTCCAGCACGTCGACCTGATCGCGCGGGATGTCCAGCATCACCAGATAAGGCTTGAAACGCTCCAGCTTGTCCTTGCTGAACCAGCTCTTCTGGTAGTCGGCCTTGATCCGCTCGACGTCGTCCTGCCCGAGCCGGAGGTAGGCCTGGAGCTTCTCGATCACTTCGTCGCGCTCCTTGCCCTTGCAGAACGCCGGCGTGAGGAAGACGTCGAACGAGGGACGGTTGTCGACGAGCGTGCGCCCCTTGCGGTCCTTGATCACGCCGCGGTCCGCCGGAACGAACAGCGACTTGCGGAAGTTGGCGATGGACTGCGCCCCGTAGACGTCGCCGCGCAGGATCTGCAGCTGGTAGAGGCGCACGACCAGCACCAGCATGGAGCAGACGACGATCAGCGCGCCCAGCGCAGCGCGCGGGCGGATCTCGCGGATGTCGTCGGCGTCGCGCCGGACGAGCATCATCGGAGGCCCCCCGGCGCTTCCTCGCCATGCTGGAACCCGGCGTCCACGCGGCGGAGCACCGCGAAGACCAGCGGCGCGGCGAGAGCGGTGCCGAACGCCGACCAGAACATGGGCCCGAGCTCGAAGTGCATCCCCGCGCCGGTGAAGAAGCCGAAGATCAGCGTCGCGAGCAGCGAATGGCCGAGGCTGGCGCCGAACGCCACGGCGGCGGACTGGATGCCGCCCTCGGTGCGCAGGGCAGCGCCGGCGGTCCGCACCACCACGAAGGTGAGGACGGCGAGGAAGGTGTAGAGAAATGCAGGCGTCGCCGAGGTCAGATCGGAGAGATAACCGACGGCGGCCGAAAGCGCCGCGCCCTCCATCACGTCATCGCGCAAGGCGAGATAGAGCACGACGATCAGGAGCAGATCCGGCCGCGCCGTCTTGAGGTGCAACAGGTGCGGGATCACCGACTCGAGGATGGTCAGCACCAATGCGACGAGGAGGACCAGCGCGGCGCGCAGCTTCACTGCCCGCTCCCCGCTGCTCCCGGTGCCGCAGCCACGCCCTGCGGCATCACTTCGCTCCCGAGCACCACCGACACCTCGTCCAACCGGGAGAAATCGACAGCCGGGATGACCTCGGCCTCGAGGAAGAGGCCGTGCGGCTTCTTCTGCACGTTCACCACCCGCCCGACCCGGTAGCCATGGGGAAAGAATCCGGGACCGCCGGCGGTGACCAGCACGTCGCCTTCCTGGAGGTCGTCGGTGCGGAGCGCGTAGGTGAGCTTGCAGCGGGAGATGTCTCCGGTGCCCTTGACGGTGCTCCGGCTGCGCGTCCGCTGCGATACCGCGGGGACCGCGCTGAGGGGGCTGACGATGAGCTGGACGTCGGCGTAGCTGCCGGTGAGCTGGGAGACGATGCCGACTGCACCGTCCGGCGCGATCACCGGCGCACCCTTCACCACCCCGTCGTCCGATCCGCGGGCGATGCGCAGGGTGTGGGAGTGCGGCGAGGCGCCCACGGCGACCACGCGCGCGATCATGAGGCGGGTGGGCACTTGCTTGTCGACGAAGTCGAGCAGGTGCCGCAGGCGCTCGTTCTCGAACCTCAGCTCGGCCGCCTGCTGCTCGAGCTGGCGGGCTTTCAGGCTCTCGCGCCGGAGCACGAGATTTTCATCGCGCACCCCGCGCAGCGCCACGTAGCCGTTCCAGGCGTCGATCGCTCCGAAGGCGGCGAGCGTGATGAGCTTCTCCGCCGGCGCGATCGCGAAGATGATGGCACGATCCAGCGCATTCAGGTCGCGCCCCTTCTTGGCTTTGACGAAGAAGATCGCGAAGGGGATCGCCAGCAGGGCGATCACGAAGATCGGCTCGCGAAAGCGCTTGAAAATGGAGTGCACGCAGGCTCACAACCCGGGGGAGAGGCCGGTCTCTTCCCGGGTTTTTCCCCTTGCATCTGTCGCCCGGCTTCTCTAGGGTGTCAAGCTTTCCAAGCAGCCGTGCGCACGGCGATTTTCAGAGGCGCGCGGGGACCGACAGACGGGTGGCAGTCCGATGCTCGACGTGATGCGGTCGAACGCGAAGTCTTCACTGATCGCCCTGATTTTCGGCGCGATCATCCTCACCTTCGTCTTCTCGTTCGGGCGTGGCTCGTCGGGGTTCCGCACGCGGACGCCGGAGACGTGGGCCGCCAGAGTCAACGGCGAGCTGGTGACGGCGAGCGACTTCGCGCAAGCCTACGCGAACCGCTTCCGCCAGATGTCGGCGATGCGCGGGGGCAAGTACACGACCGACAATGCGAAGCAGGACAATCTCAAGTCGGAGACCCTCAAGGGCCTCGTCGATCAAGAGCTCATCGCGCAGCAGGCCGACGATCTCGGCATCCGGGTCAGCGACGCCGAGGTGGCCGATGCCATCGCCAGGAGCCCGCAGTTCCAGCAGGATGGCAAGTTCGACTTCGACTACTACAAGCGGCTGGTCGAGAACGGCTACGGAATGAGCGTCACGCGCTTCGAGGAGGCGTACCGCCGCGACCTGCTCCGCGGCAAGGTCGTCCAGGCGGCCGTCGCGGGCGCCAACGTCTCGGACGACGAGGTGAAGGCCGCCTGGGCCGCGCAGCACGAGAGCGTCGCCATCGCCTGGGTCCGGTTCAACCCCTTCATGTTCCGCGACCAGGCCACGGCGAGCGACGCCGAGGTCGCGGAGTACGCGAAATCGCACGCTGACGAGATCGCGAAGAAGTACGAGGACGAGAAGGCGACCCGGTGGACGCAGCCCGCCGCGATGAGGGTGCGCGCCATCACCGTCTCCCTGCCCCCGAACGCGACCGGCGATCAGGAGAAGGCGGCGCGCGAGAAGATCGATCAGGCGCTCGCGGAGGTGAAGGGCGGCAAGGACTTCGCCGAAGTCGCGAAGGCGCGGAGTGAGGATCAGGCGACCAAGGCGAACGGCGGCGACCTCGGGTTCGTGGCTCGCGGGCAGTCGCCCTACGGCAAGACGCTGGAGGATCAGGCCGTCCGGCTCAAGCCCGGGCAGCTGAGCGAGATCTTCAAGGATCGATCCGGATTCCACCTGCTCAAGGCGGAAGAGGAGCGGCCCGCCCGCCTGCAGCCGCTCGACGAAGTGCGCAAGCACATCGCCGCGGACCTGGTGAAGTCGCAGAAGGCGAAGGAGCTGGCGAAGCGGAAGGCGGAGGACGCCCTCGCGCAGCTTCGCGCCGGCAAGGACCTCAAGGAACTGTATCCGGTGAAGAAGACCGAGCCCGGGCAGTTCGACTTCAGCGCCTTCACCGCTCCGCAGACGACGGAGACGGAGACGTTCCACCCGATGGGCGGCTACGTCCCCGGCGTCGGGCAGGCTCCGAAGCTCTCCGCCGCCGTATTCGCGCAGAGCCAGGCTGGCGCGATTCCGCAGGCGCCGGTGGAGGAAGGCGAGAGCTGGTACGTATTCCGGGTGAAATCGCGCGAGCGGGCGGATCCGTCGAAGCTCGACGCGGAAGAGATGAAGTCGATGCGCGACCGGCTCGTCGGGCAGAAGCAGGGCGAGCTGTACGCGAAGTGGGTCGACTCGTTGCGGCGCAAGGCGAGGATCGTCGAGAACGAGCACGTGCTCTCGTACGACGTCGGCCCGGCGCACGAGGCGTTCCAGCCGGACGACTTCTAGCCATGGAGCTCGGCGACGTGGTCGTCAAGGACACGGAGGCGCGGGACGTGCGCCTCGGAGACCTCTGGCGGGACAAGCCGGCGGCGCTGGTATTCGTCCGCCATTACGGTTGAGCGTTGTGCCGGGAGCAGGCGGCCGAGTTGCGGCCGCGCGCGGATGAGTTCGCGAAGGCGGGCGGAAAGCTCGCCGTGATTGGGAACGGCTGGCCGGCCATGGCGAAGTCTTGGGCAGAGCACGTCGGGTTCCCACCCTCGGTCGCGGTCCTGACGGATCCGACGCGCAAGGCGTACGACCTCGCCGGCATGAAACGGTCCGTGGCGCTGACGCTCTTCAATCCTTTCGCGCTCGTGCGCTGGGGACGGGCGCAGCTGCACGGCTTCCGGCAGGGCAAGACGGCGGGGGATGCCTGGCAACAGGGCGGCGCGCTGGTGGTGCAGCCGGGAGGAAAGGTGACCTTCCGCTACGTCAGCCTCGGTCCGGGCGATCATCCGGGCCCGACCACACTGCTCGCCGCGTTGAAGCGCGCCGCCTGAGCTCCGTCAGCGCCCTTCGGCAAGCGCCTGTATCAGCTCCTGCAGCGAATCCGCGAGGGCCTCGAATTCGTGGACGCCGGCGGCGATCAGCGGGATGCGGCCGTACCGATGATGCCGCAGCCGCGCGAGGTAGCCATATGCCTCGGCCCCTCCGTCGGTCCCGAAGAGGAGAAGCCCGGGCGTCGCGAGCGAAACCTCCTGCGACTGCGCCTCCCGCGCGATCTCCTCCGCGCTCCAGAGGATCAGCGGCCGGTTTCCCACCTTGCCCCGGCCTCCATCGTGCTGCTCGAGGAACGCGCGCAGGTCCGGCGGAAGGCCGGGGATCGCGTCCAGCGTCTCCTTCGGGGCGCCCTCGGGCGCGAGCTTCATGCCGGGCAGGTCCATGCGTGGCTCATAGCTTGCGGAGGAATTCCTCGCCCAGCTCCCGGGAACGCCGTGTCGCGGCCTCGACTGCATTCATCAGGACGTTGCGCAGGCCACCCGCCTCCAGCGTATGCAATCCGGCAATGGCGGTCCCGCCGGGGCTGGTGACGCCGTCCTTGAGCATGCCGGGATGCTGTCCGCTCTCGATCAGCAGCTTGGCGCTCCCGAGCACCGTCTGCGCGGCGAGTTGCAGGGAAGCGCGGCGGGAGAGGCCGACTTTGACGCCCGCGTCGGCCAGGGCCTCGATGATCAGGAACAGGTAGGCGGGGCCGCTGCCGGAGAGACCGGTGACGGCGTCGAGCTGCGACTCCTCGAGCAGGACGGTGAGGCCCACGCTGTCGAAGATGGTGCGCGCGGTGGCGAGATCGGCGTCGGTCGCGTGCTCCCCGAGGGCGAGCGCGGTCGCGGCGGCGCCCACTGTCGCGGGCGTGTTGGGCATGGCGCGCACGATGCGCATCGGCGGATGCAACCGCCGTTCGATGGCCTGGATGGGCACGCCAGCGGCCACGCTGATGATCAGCTTGTCGCGCGAGACGTCGGGGGAGATCCCGCGCAGGACCTGATCGAGGATCTGCGGCTTGACGCAGAGCACGACGACGTCGCTCTCGCGCGCGATTTCGGAATTGGTGCCGCTGCGCACTCCGTAGGCTGTCACCAGCTCCTGCACGCGCTCGGGCCGGCGCGCGCTGACGAGGATCTGCCCGGGCTTTGCCGCCTTCGTGTTCAGCAGGCCCTTGAACAGCGCCTCGCCCATGTTGCCGGCGCCGATGAACCCGAGCTTCTTGTCCGTGACCATGCTCGAAGTAAAACCCAGGTTCACGCAACTGCATAGCCGCAAATCCCGCCTCCGGCCGGGAGCGGCCAGGCTAGCCGATGATGAACGTCTCCTGGATCAGCCGCCCCTCGGCGAACCTTCGGACGTTATAGCGCTCGAAGATCTCGTCGGGGGCTCCGCCCATCCACTCCGCCATCCGCCGCGCCACCGCGGGCGCCATCATGAAGCCGTGGCCGACGAAGCCGCTCATCTGCAGCAGGCCGGCGACGCCGGGAGTCTCGCCGAGGACCGGTGAATGGTCCGGCGTGACGTCGTAGCAGCCCGCCCATTGGCGCAGCAGCTTCACCGCGCCGAGCTGCGGGATCAGGTCGGAGAGCGCGCGCCCGTAGCGCGCGAGGAAGCGGAGCGACGAAGTCTGGTTGAGGCCCGGGTCTTCTTCGGGATCGCCCATGCCGCCGACGATCTCGCCGCGCATCGACTGGGAGAAATAGAGGCCGGTCCCGAGCATCGTGACCAACGGTCCGAGGAACGGCTTCAGCGGCTCGCTGGAGACGATCTCGTGGCGGTACGGAACGTTGGGGAGTTGTACGCCCGCCAGGCGCGCGACGGTCGGGCTCCAGGCGCCGGCGGCGACCACCACGCGATCGGCGGCGACGCGGCCGCGATCGGTGTGCACCGCGCGCACGCGGCCCTCGGTCACCTCGATGCCGGTGACGCGCGTGAACGTCTCGACCCGCGCGCCCCGCCTGCGGGCGCCGTCAGCGTATCCCCAGAGGAACGGCCAGGGGAAGACGACGCCGTCGTCCGGGTTCCAGGACGCCGCGACGAATTTCGAGGCATCGAGCTGGGGGACGATCTCGGACGCCTCGCCAGGGGTGATCACGCGGGTGGAAAGGCCGTGCCGCTTCTGGAGATCGGCGCCGTACTCGATGCGGCGCAACGTCTCGTCGTCGTGCGCCAGGAACAGGTAGCCGCCGCGGCGGAGCCAGACGTTGATCCCGAGCTCTTGCGCGAAGCGGGCCATGAAGGCGATGGATTCCTTGGCCAGCTCGATCAGCGTGGGCGTCGTCCACTGCGCGCGCACGCCGCCGCCGTTGCGGCCCGACGCGCCCTCGCAGAGGTAGCCGCGCTCGAGGACCAGGACGCGCCCCGCCCGCAAGCCAGCGAGGTTCCAGGCCAGCGCCAGGCCCATGATGCCGCCCCCGATGATGACGACGTCCACCCGCTCCGGCAGCGCGGCGTGAGGCTGCAGCGGATGCGCGCCCTTGCCCCAGGTGGGACGGAGGCCGCCCGCCGGGTGCCGGGCGCCGGTGACTTCAGGGGGCAAGCCTGCATACGCGGCGATGGTGGTCGGCGCGAGCGGCGGGCGCGCGCGAAACGGCACCTGCGCTGCGGGCGGCACCGCGTTGCGTCCCGCGCAGATGCGCATGGCGCCCACCTCGCAGCTCTTTCCCTGGCAGGGTCCGGTGCCCAACCCGGTGTAGCGCTTGAGGCTCTCGATGTCGGCGTATCCGTGTGCGATGGCGCCCTCGACGTCGTGGACGCTGACGTCCTCGCAGGCGCAGAGGATGGCTTTCTCGCTCAGCGGCACGCTGCGCTCCCCGCGGTCCCGCCGGACCGCGCGGCGTCCTTGCGAGCGACCGTGCCAGCCGCGAAGAGCCAGGGAACGCTGGTGCGGCCGTCGGCATCGGTTTCCACCGGAAACCCCGCGCCATCGAAATGGGCCTGCGCGCCGACGGAGCTGGCCAGCTCGTGCAGCGGCGCCGGCGGAATCGCGATGGCGACGGCGTCGCAGCGGATCCGCTCGCCGCTGGCCGTGTCCACCGCTTTGACCGGATTGCCCAATGCGCGTCGGGGAACGCCCGGAACGATCGCGATCTCGTATCCGCGACGCGAGAGGGCCGCAGCGCAGCGCTGCGCTTCCGCGCCTTCGCCGACCACGGCGAGCTTGACGCCGACGCGCGCGGAAAGCGCGAGCAACCCTCGGGCGGCGTAGACGCCCGGCCGGTCGACGCCCGGAAACGGCAGCGGCTGCGAGACGCCGCCCGTCGCGACGATGACCCGGTCGGCGATGACGGCGGAAAGCCGATCGCGGTGCCGGACGGCGAGCAGCCCGTTCCCAGGCAGGCTGGTGTCGTTGGCGTAGAGGCCGACGCATTCCGCCTGCAGGAGGACTTCGGCGCGACCGGCATCGGCGTTGATGGTGTCTCCGAAGAGCAACGGGGCTCCGCCGACCCGCCGCTCGCGCTCGATCAGCAGCGTTCCGGCAGCGGCCATGCGGGCGGCGGAAAGCCCTGCGGGCCCGCCGCCCACGATCGCGAGCTTCACGGTCCGCAGCTCGCCGCGCACCGCGCTCCGCGCTTCGCCGGGAAGCTCTCCCAGGCCGGCCAGCCGCCGCGCGACTTCGAGCGCGACCCGTCCGAGAAGGCGGGATCGCACCAGCAGATGGTGGTGGTCGAGGCCCTCGGGAAAGAGGAAGTCGGCGGCGCGAAACAGGTCGTTCTCCACGCCGAGGGGGCCGTTCTGCCGCACGCAGCGCATTCCTTCCGCCGCCTGCACGCGGCAGGCGGGCAGACTGGGGACGCCGTCGATCCGCATCAAGCACTGCCCGCACGAACCCGCGAAGCAGAAGGGACCACGAGGCCGGTGGTACTTGATCGAGCGCGTGAACGTGGTCACGCCCGCGCGCAGGAGCGCCGCGGCGACGCTGTCCTCGAGTTGGGCTTCGATGGCGTCGCCGTCGAGGAAGATCCGCGGCATCTAGAACACGAAATGGCGACCCTTCTGCCGCCGGGAGTAGATCGAGATCGTCGCCTGCACCTCTCCCACGCCCATGTTGCCGCTCTCGCCGACCGTCGAGGCGCCGAACTCTTCCCACTCGAGAGCGGAGTCGGTGCCGTCGTTTTCCTTGAGCATGCCGGCAAGCGTGCGGCGCGCCCGCGTGAGCTTCCGGTCGTCCCGCGTCCAGATGCTGGTGGCCAGATCGTGCGGGTTATCGAAGAGCGAGAACCTCACGAAATCCTCGAAGCTCTTCAGCGGCATGGCCACCAGGATGGGCATGAACAATTCGGTGGTCGCGATCCGGTATTCGCGCACGCCCTTTCCGTCCCAGTCGTGGCGGAGCGTGGTCTGCGGCGTCACCCCGTCGATCAGCGCCGGCTTCACCGCTTCGGCGTTCGCGCCGTAGTCGCCGCCGGCACGGCCGCCCTCGCGGACGATGCGCAGGCCCGCCTTGCGCGCCTCGGCGACGACGTCGAGCGCCGTCTGGGCCTTGTGCACCATCAGCGGCCCGAGCGTCTTGTCCGTCGCGTCGGGGCTGCGCGGATCCGCTACCTGCCAGCGGTCCATCTCCGCCGCGATCATCGGCACCAGCCGGTCGAGGGTTGCCCGCGAGGCGGAAACGCCGTGCAGGCCCGTGCACTTGTGCGAAGAGAGCCCGAGCTTGCGTCGCTGTATCGGTCGTCCACCCACGACCAGTTGCAGCCGCCTCCTTCGAAGCGCGTGCGGGCCAGACCGCGGCCCGCGGAGATGGTCCGGGCGGTGTCCGAGGAACCGGTGACGGCGACCACGGCGACGCGAGGGTCGGTGGCGAGCGGCGCGATGCCCTTGCCGAAGCCTTCCACCTTCTGGACGAAGCGCGGGTCGGCCCCTGCGGCGAGGAAGCAGCGGACCATCGACGTGTTCGTGGCGGCGGCGAACGGGTGTCCCTTGAGGATCCATGGGCAACCGGTCAGGTACGCGCCGGCGAGATGGATCATCGGGATGCCCCAGATGAAGTTCATCGGGGTGATGATCGCCGCGAGCCCGGCGGGCATGAACGCGTCTCGCCAGAAGCGCTGGCCCGCCATCATGTCCGGCACGAGCTCGCCCTTGATCGCCGCTTCGAAGCTACCCTCCAGGTGGTCGCAAGCGCGCTTCGCCTCGAAGAAGTCCTTCTCCGCTTCCAGCTTCGTCTTCGGGATCTGCTGGCGGATCTCGTGGAGGAATTCCTCGGTGTAGTGGGCGAGGATGCGCGAGACGTTCTGCACCACGTATTTGCGGTACGCGAGGCCCTCGTCGGCCCAGGCGAGGGACTTCCAGACCTGGTCACCGGCCGACACCGCGGCCTCGACGTCCTGCTTGCCGGAGGCGGGCACGTCGAAGAGCTGCACGCGCTTGTCGGCAGAACAGGTCATGGTCGCGTGCTCGCCGGAAGCGGGCCCTCGCCATTCGCCGGCGATCAAGTTGCGAATCGTCAGCTTCCGGCGTGGCGGCAGCTCGCCGTAGCAGAAGATGTAGGGGCGCAACGCCTCGATGTCGGCATCGCTCATCATGCGCGCGAAGAGGGAGTAATTCGCGCGCCGATCCGCGTAGCGCGCGGCCAGCGGGTCGGGTCCGACCTGGCCGCGTTCGTTGAACGAGCGGATGGCGGATTTGAGGCTCTCGTCGACGAAGGTGGCCATGGCGCGGCCTACATATCGACGGGCCCGCGGGGAGGCAAGGGTCGTTCTCCAAAGATGGCGGTTCCCACGCGGACGAGCGTGGCGCCCTCCTCGATGGCGGCCTCGTAGTCGGCGCTCATGCCCATGGACAGCTCGCGGAGGCCCAAGGTGTTGCCGAGCTGGCGCAGTTGGCGGAAATACTCGCGCGGATCGCCTTCCGCGGGCGGAATGCACATCAATCCTTCGCAAGCGAGCGCCGGCAACGCACGCACCTGCTCGAGCAGCGCGGGGACGTTCTCCGGCAGGACGCCGGCCTTCTGTGCCTCGCGCCCGACGTTCACTTCCAGCAGCACGCGCTGGACGAGGCCCGCGGCTTTCGCCCGCTTCGACAGCTCCTGCGCGAGCGCGAGGCGGTCGCAGGTATGGATCAGCGCGGCGCGACCCACGACCAGCTTCGACTTGTTGGTCTGAAGCCCGCCGACGAAGTGCCACTCGACTCCGGACCCGAGCGCTTCCGCCTTCCCCTTCATCTCCTGCGCGTAGTTCTCGCCGAAGATGGTCTGCCCGGCCGCGACTGCCTCGCGCAGCATCTCTACCGGCTTCGTCTTGCTCACCGCGATCAGCCGCACCGAGGCCGGATCGCGGCCCGACCTGGAACAGGCAGCCGCGATGCGCCCGCGCACGCGCGAGAGACCCGCCGCTACGTCCACGGCAGCTCCACGCCCGCCTCCGCGAGCATCTGCAGCGTTTCCGCCAGCGGCAGGCCCACCACGTTGGTGAAGCTGCCTTCGATGCGTTCCACGAACGCGCCGGCGAGTCCCTGGACGGCGTAGGCCCCGGCCTTGTCGTCGCCGTCGCCGGAAGCGGCCAGCCAGCGGACCTGCGCGTCCGTGAGCGGGGCAAACTTCACCGTGGTTTCCACTGCGCGCACGCGCGGAGGGACGCAGACGGCGCTGATCACGCGGTGCTCGATCCCCGAAAGCATGCGTAGCATCCGTTCCGCATCGGACCGATCGCGCGGCTTGCCCAGCACATCCTCGCCCACCACCACGATGGTATCCGCCGCCAGCACCACTTGTCCGGGACGCGCGCAGCTTTCCGCCTTTTCCCGCGCCATCCGCAGCGCGTACGCCACGGCAGCCTCGCCGGGCCCGCGCGTCTCGTCGATGTGCGCAGGGGCGAGCGAAAAACCCACCCCGATCCGCTCCAGGAACTCGCGCCTGCGGGGCGACGCGGAGCACAACACGAGCTTCATCGCGCGCGCTCTACAGGATTTGGCGCGTTGCGACAACCGGGCGTACACTCTGTGAAATGAGGGGGAAGGATCTCCTCCGGGAGCTGCAGCGCACCGTCGACGAGCTCGCCGTCCTCAACGAGATCGGGAAAGCCCTGACCTCGTCGCTGGACATCGGCGAGGTCATGCACGTCATCCTGGCCAAGGTCAGCGAGCTCCTCAAGCCCAGCAACTGGTCGCTGCTGCTCAAGGATCACGCGACGGGAGAGCTCTACTTCCACGCGGCGGTCGGCGAGGGATCGGACCGGCTGCTGGGGTTGCGCCTCAAGCCGGGCGAAGGGATCGCCGGCTGGGTGTCGCAGCACAACCAGCCGCTGCTGGTGCCAAACGTCCACGCCGACCCGAGGTTCGCCAGCCGATTCGACAAGGCCTCGCGATTTCATACCAAGTCGATCCTCTGCGTCCCTCTCACCTTCAAGGACCGCACCCTCGGCGTCATCGAGCTGGTGAACGGTCCGCGCGACGGGGCCTTTCACGAGGAAGACCTGAGGATCCTGGGCACGGTGGCGGAATTCAGCGCCATCGCCATCGAGAACGCGCGCAACTTCCACAAGGTGCAGGAGCTGACGGTCCTCGACGATCACACCGGCCTGTTCAACTCGCGCCACATGAAGCGGCAGCTCGAGCAGGAAGTGGTGCGCGCCACCCGGTTCGGGCACCCGGTCTCGGTGATCTTCTTCGACCTGGACTACTTCAAGCGGGTGAACGACAGCCACGGCCACCAGGCCGGCTCGCAGGTGCTGCACGAGATTGGCAGGCTGCTCTTGAAGACGCTGCGCTCGACCGACGTTCCAGTGCGCTACGGCGGCGACGAGTTCATGATCGTGATGCCGGAGACAAGCAAGGACCAGGCGGTAGCGGCGGCGCGCCGCATCGGCGGGCAGATCGCCCGCCAGCCCTTTCTCGCGGACAAGCCGTACGGTCCGATCAAGCTGACGGCCAGCCTCGGCGTCGCCGCCTTCCCCGACGACGCGCGAGATCCGGAGAACCTGATCCGTCGCGCGGACGAGGCGATGTACCACGTCAAGGCGTCGGAGCGCGGCGGGGTGTTCGCGGCGGTCTCGCCGAAGCCGCCGGAGCGGACCGGAACCTTGACGGCAGGGGTATCCTCCGAACCATGAAGCTCACCCCGCTCGACCTGCACCAGAAGACCTTCCGCAAGGTCGCTCTGGGTGGCCTCGACGAGCGCGAGGTGCGCACCTGGCTGGATCTCGTCGCCACCCAACTGGAGGAGCTGGTCCGCAAGCTGAACAGGCAGGACGAGGAGCTGCGCCGGCGCGAAGCGCGGATCAACGAGTTCAAGGACCGCGAGCAACTCTTGCAGCAGACGCTGACCACTACCCAGAAGGTCGCAGAGGAGATGAAGGCGAACGCCCGCAAGGAGGTGGACATCATCATCTCCGAGGCCGAGCTGCAGGCGGAGAAGATCATCGCCAACGCGCAGGCGCGCAGGATGCAGCTGGTGGGAGAGATCGAGGAGCTGAAGCGCGCGCGGGCGTCGTTCGTGCAGCAGCTGCAGGGGATATTGGATCAGCACAAGGCGATGCTCGATCACCTGCGGCCGGAGCCGAAGAAGGAAGAGCCGCCGGCAGCAGACAATGTGTCGTTCCTGGCGCCGCCGGTGAGCAAGAAGAAGTAGACGGCGAGGCCGCAGCGCACGCATCGGCTACCGGCTGCGCCCGCGCGATCTGAAGTCTGCCCAATTCGACGGTGCGGTCGTGCGTCTCAGCGATGTTCGCCGCGATTCGAAGTCTGCCCGTTTCGATCAAGCGGGCGCCGCGTAGCATCCGCGAGCCCGCAGAGCTCGCGTCCGGTCCCGCGAAGAATTGGGCAGACATCGATCCCCCCAGTGCCCGTCCCGCCGATGCGTTGTCAGACCCCACCTCTACGCTGCCAGCATGGCAACTCAGCTCTCCTTCCCTCCCCGCGGACGCGGCGGCGCGCGGCCTGGCGCGGGTCGGCCCTGCGGGAATCGCGTCACTCACCATGGCCGTGCTCCAGTCGATGCACGACACCCACTGCACGTCGTCCTCCGCATCCTTCCGGGGATCTGGAGCCTGCGAAGCAAGACGCTCTTCCGGCAGATCCGGTACGCATTCATCAAAGTGGCCGAGCGCGAGGGGTTCCGCCTCATCCACTTCAGCGTGCAGGGCAACCACATCCATCTCATCGTCGAGGCCGACAGCACCGAGCAGCTCTCGCGGGGGATGCAGTCGATGAACACGCGCATCGCGAAGCGCATCAACGCCCGAATGTCCCGCCGCGGCCGGGTTTTCGACGACCGGTTCTTCGCCCGGTCGCTGCGCAATCCGACGCAGGTGGCGAACGCGATCATGTACGTGCTCGACAACGCCTACCGCCATGAGGTGCGCCGCGGTTTCGCGGCATTTGCGAGCCAGGAGCTCGATGCGTTTACGTCGTCGGGGCTCGCCGATTCCGATCCGCCCCTTGTCTCGCCGCCCAGGACGTGGCTCCTGCGCATCGGGTGGACGCGCGCGCGGCGACCGGCGGCATAACCCGCCTCCGAGAGCGAATTATTGAACTATGCGAGCGAGCCCGGGCCACCAGCGGATCAGGCATCCGAACTGCAGAAGGAGAGTGCCATCGGGCGAGATTGTGTCCGTGAAGCCACAGAGGTTCGAGCCCTCGAGCGCGAGGGTGAAACACGTCGCGCCCGAGGGGGCGAGAAGCAGAATCGTGCGCGCGCAGGTATCCGGATCATGTCGTAGAGCCGCATAGGCCGTACCTCCCGCGAGCAATTGCAGCGAGCCGTCATAGGACTGCAGCCACGCCGGCGCCTGGGTCGTTCCTGCCTGACCACTCGGATAGAATGCGTACCAGCCTGACGGGGAAATCGTACCGCCGATCCCCTGAGGCGCCGGCGCGTGGAACATGGCAAATCCGCCATCACGAAGAGGCCGTATTGCGCCCCACTCGGCGAAATAGACCCTGCTATTCGAGGACGTATACGTCGGCGCGATCGGTTGGAAGGGCTCGGTCAGGGCTCCAGTCGCGTCCATCCAACGAGCGCTGAACGTCCACATCGAGGGCGGCTGAGGCGATCCGAGAGAAGGTGGGAAGACGAAGGACAGCATCAGGGCTTTACCCTGCTGGTCGACGGCGACGCGCCACAAGTTCTCCGTGCCCAGCGGCCAGGTCATCGCGGTGTGCCAATCGCCCAGGGCCTGGAGAGAGTCATCGACCCAGCGGAGCTGAAGGGAGTATTCCTGTTGAGTCGGTCGACCAACGAGCTCCCTCGCTTCTACATATCCGCCGAGTGGATTCGGAACCAGCGCCCAAATGTGGGCGGCATGCAAGGATTCTAGGAGAATTGCCGGGGTAGGGATGGCGTCCTGGTCGAGCAGCTCCGCGAATTCACACCACGGCTTGTAGATTTGAGGGAGCAGCACGAACCCGCTCGCGCGCGGAGCAACGGCGACCTGAAGCTCATTGGTATTGCCGTCTGCGAAAAATCTGGCACCCGTGCCATCGCCGCGAACAAACGAGTTGCCTGTGACCGGACCGGAAAGAGAGAACACCGCCAGATTGCCTTTGCCATCGACAATCGCTGGGTCGCACCCCGGTGGAAACGTCTTCGTGCCTACTGTCGTGGCCGCCGGACCAGTCCATGACAGCTGCGCCGACAGCGCGCCGGGCTGGATTGCCGTGCATTCCGCATCACTCGACACCGCGACCCAGCCCGCATTTTGAGGCGGAGCGACGGACGCCGCCACCCCAGGCCCCGAGATCAAACCGCCATCGGTGAGCAGCGCTGGGTTGCACTGCGCCGCATCGTCGACACTCGATGATGCATCTCCTGCGTCTCCCGCGGCTGCGTCGGGCTCCTGAGCGATCACTCCGGCATCCGCGACCACCTCAGCACCGCGACCGCAGCCGCTCATGACGAGCAGCAACAAAACGAACAATCGTGCGCGACCGTGCAAAAGCATGGCCCCGCAACCTGCGCATGTTGCAGGCGCTTCGCAGAAGTGACCGCGATCCGGTTACTTCGCCGCGACCGTAGGCCGCTTCCCGTCCACCCGCACCCGCGGCACCGGCGGCTCCAGCAGGACACCGCCCCGGCAGCACGTCTCAGGGTGCCGCACTTCCCGCGCGCTCCTCCACCTTGCCTCCGTCCCCTGGAAGAGCTTCGCCATCGCGGACCTGCACGCAGGCTGCGTCCGATCGAACTCCAGCCCCGCCTCGCCGCCCTCTACCCACACCGCCCGGGCGCGCCCGACCTCGGGGATCTCCCCCGGCTCCGCCGAAGCGAGCCGGACGTCGATGCGCTCGCCCGCGGCCATCGAGGCCGGGACTCCGCCGCCGATGCGCGCGCCGGCGAGGCTCACGTCGACGAGGTTCACCATGTACTCGCTGCCGCCCTCCAGGCGCAGGCGGATGAATCGGTCGGCACCGAGCCGGCGGCCGCGCCGGGAGAGCAGGCCGCGCTCCTTGACCTGCCGCGCGAAGCGGGCGTTGGGCATCGCCAGCCAGAGGCCGGCGGCCTCGGCGCGGGTGAGGACGGTGGTGCGGACAACCCGCGTCTCTTCGCTGGTGTCGAAGACCATCTCGATCAGCGCGGTACTGCCCGGCACCAGGTCGAGCGCCGGGTCAGGGAAGAACAGGAGGGTCGCGTTGTCCTCGACGTGCAGGTGCGCGCGCAGCTGCACGAGCGACGGAAAGCGCAAGCGCAACAGCGCCGCCTTGGCCTGGCGAAGGTCTGCGGTCATCGGCCCCCCGGTCCGAATGCACGAGCTTCGACCGCAATGCTAGCGCAGTTTCTGGCCTGTGCAGCCTCAAGCAGTAGCCGCAAAGCCGCACCTTTCGGTGCGGCAGCGGCTATCCCGAAACCTGCGACATTCCCGCAGAACTGCGCTTGCGCAATCGCCGCGCTGCGTCTACGTTCCGGCGCCCGATGCCCAATGCTCCCAAGGACTTCCAGGGGCTCCTCCTCGCGCTGCAGACGTACTGGGCCGAGCGCGGCTGCGCGCTGATGCAGGGATACGACCTGGAAGTGGGCGCGGGCACGATGAATCCCGCTACCTTCCTGCGCGTGCTCGGCCCGGAGCCCTGGAACGTCGCCTACGTCGAGCCTTCCCGGCGCCCCGCCGACGGACGGTTCGGCGAGAACCCGAATCGTCTCTACCAGCACCACCAGTACCAGGTGATCCTCAAGCCGAGCCCCAAGGACGTGCAGGAGCAGTACCTCGGGTCGCTGCGGGCCATCGGCATCACCTCCACCGACCACGACCTGCGCTTCGTCGAGGACGACTGGGAGTCTCCGACGTTGGGCGCCTGGGGCCTCGGCTGGGAAGTGTGGTGCGACGGGATGGAGGTGACGCAGTTCACCTATTTCCAGCAGGCCGGCGGGTTCGAGTGCCGGCCCGTCTCCGCCGAGCTGACCTACGGCCTCGAGCGCATCGCGATGTACCTCCAGGGCGTCGACGACATCTATGACCTGGTGTTCTGCACCTATCCCGACGGAACGCGCCTCACGTACAGGGACGTGTTCTGGCAGAACGAGCGGGAGCAGAGCGAGTACAGCTTCCACGCCAGCGATCCCGACCGCCTCTTCCGCCTCTTCGACGAGTACGAGAAGGAGTGCCGCCGCCTCGTCGAGAAGAAGCTCCCGCTGCCGGCGTACGACTACTGCCTGAAGTGCTCGCACGCCTTCAACCTGCTCGACGCGCGGGGCGCCATCAGCGTCACGGAGAGGCAGGGCTTCATCCTCCGCGTCCGCCGGCTCGCCCACGACTGCGCGCGGCTCTATCTGTCGACGCGGGCGCAGATGAAATTCCCGGCGCTCAAGGACCGGGCCCTCGCCGAGAAGGAGCTGGCCCGCTACGCCGACCTCCTCGCCGACGAGCCGGTGCAGAAGACCGCGGAGCCGCGCCGGGCGGAGCGCCGGTGAGATGGACCTGGTCTTCGAAATCGGCACCGAAGAGCTTCCAGCCAGCTTCCAGAAACCGGCCCTGGAATGGATGGCCGCGGAGATCAACAAGGCGCTCGACGACGCGCGCCTGAACGGCGAGGGAGAGGGCCAGCGCGCGAACATCACCACCTTTGCCACCCCGCGCAGGCTCGCGATGATCGTCACCGCCATCGCGGAGAAAGCGCCCGACGTGCGCAAGAAGCTGTCCGGCCCGCCCGCGAAACAGGCGCTGCAGGACGGCAAATGGACGAAGGCCGCCGAGGGTTTCGCGCGCAAAGCCGGCGTCGCGGTCGAGGCCCTGAAGATCGAGGGCGACCGCGTCATCATCGAGCAGCAGATCCGTGGACAGGCCGCCGCCGAGGCGCTGCCCCGCATCCTCGAGCAGATCGTGCGCGGAATCCCGTTTCGCAAGTCGATGCGCTGGGACTCGCTCGACGCGGACGCGTTCGCGCGGCCCGTGCACTGGATCGCCGCCGCGCTCGACGGCAAGCCGCTGACGGTGAAGTTCGCGGACGTCGAAAGCGCGCCGAAGACCCGCGGGCACCGTTTCGCCGCGCCGCAGGAGTTCCCCCTGCCCTCGGCCCGCGATTACGTGTCCGCGCTGCGGCAGGCGCACGTCCTCGCCGACTGGGCCGAGCGGAGCCAACGCATCGCCGGAGAGGTGGCTCGCGCCGCGCGCGAGGCGGGCGGCGTTCCGCGCCCCGATCCCGAACTGCTGGAGACCGTCACCGGCCTCGTCGAGGAGCCCTTCGCCGTCGCCGGGTATTTCGAGAAGGAATTCCTGCAGCTCCCCCCGGAGGTCCTCGTCTCGGAGATGCGCGGGCACCAGAAGTATTTCGCGGTGCAGAACGAGAAAGGCGACCTTCTGCCCTCGTTCGTCGCCGTGTCGAACACCAAGGTCCGCGACCCCAACGTCAGCCGCAGAGGTTACGAGCGCGTGCTGCGCGCGCGCCTCTCCGACGGAAAATTCTTCTTCGATGAAGACCGCAAGGTGCCGCTCCGCTCCCGCGTCGAGAAGCTGGGGCGGCGCACCTTCCTGCAGGGACTCGGCACCGAGCTGGAGCGCATCGGACGTCTGCGCGAGCTCTCGCTCTGGCTCCACGGCGCGACCGGACGCGGCGATCCCCGCCAGCTCGCGGAGGCTTCCGAGCTCTGCAAGGCAGATCTCACCACCGGAATGGTGGGGGAGTTCCCGGAGCTGCAGGGCTCGATGGGCCGCGTCTATGCGCTGCAGCAGGGCATCGAGCCCGCCGTCGCCGATGCCATCTTCGAGCACTACCTGCCGCGCGGCGCTGAGGATCGTCTGCCTTCCGGCGACATCGGGGCGCTCCTCGGGATCGCCGACCGGCTCGATCTGCTGGTCGGCCTCTTCGGCCTGGGAAAGGAACCGACCGGAACGGCGGACCCCTATGGCCTCCGGCGCGCCGCGCTGGGGATCCTCCGCATCACGCTGGCGCGCGGGTACCGCTACGACATGGCGGAGGCGCTGCTCGCCGCCCAGAAGCTGCACAAGAAGGAGGACGCCTCCGTTCGCGACCGCATCTGGCAGTTCCTCCTCGGGCGACTCGAAGTGATCCTGCGCGAGCGGGCACAGGCCGATTCGATCCAGGCCGCCCTGCACACCGGGGCGACGGACCTGGTCTCGCTGGAGAAGCGAGTCTCTGCGCTGCAGACGGTGCGGGAGAAGAGCCGGGCCCAGTTCGAGGCGACCGCGGCGGCATTCAAGCGGATCGGGAACATCCTCGCCCAGGCGCAGGAGAAGGGCATCGCCTTCGTCGGCTTCCACGCGGCTCTCTGCAAGACCGGCTCCGAGCAGGCCCTCTTCGCCGCGCTCGAGCAGAGCCGCGCCCGCGTCTCCGGCGCCCTGGCGGAAAAGGAGGATTATCTCGCCGCATATGCGGCGCTGGCGGAGCTCCGACCGGTGGTCGACCGCTTCTTCGACGACGTGATGGTGATGGACAGCGACACCGCCCAGCGCGACAACCGACTCGCGTTGCTGCGCTCCCTGCACGAGCTGTTCGCTCCGCTCGCGGATTTCTCCCGGCTGCAGGTGGAGAAAACGGCTTGACCTGGCAAGCGAGCGGCCCTAGGAAGGCCGCTCGCATGAAGAAGAGCGCGATCGTCGCCGCGGCGCTGCTGCTCCGCTGCCACACGCTCCCGCCGGAGCTGCTGCCGCCTCCCTTCGGGCCGGATGGCCCGAAGCCGCCGCGCCTCTTTTTTCCCACCGGCCTCGCGGTAGCCAGCAACGGCCTTCTCGTCGCGAACGGCAACTTCAACCGCGCGTTCGAGGCAGGCACCGTCGTCCAGATCTCGGGCGGCTACATCGACTCGCTCCTGAAGAGCACCATCGACTGCGACGTCGATCCCGCCACCCTCGATCAGGCGACCAAGGATGCCTGCTATCCGCAGATCCTCCCCGCCGAATTCATCGGGTCGGCGATGATCGGCAACTACGCCGGACCGCTCGCGCTGAGCTCCGACCATACGGCCGTCTTCACCGCCTCGCGCGATACCGCCACCATCAACGCCGTGCAAGTCAGGGCGACCGCCCGCCCGGATGGAACCCTCGGCTGCCTCCCCAACGCCGGCAACGACGCAACCCGGGACTGCCGCAAGGGCATCATCGATCTCACGGCGGCGGGCCTCGACGGCCCGTACACGGTCATTCCGGGCGACACGATCCCGCCCGGGACCGGATCCCCCCTCGACGTCCTCTTCGTCTCGTCGATCGTGCCTCACATCGAGACCATTATCTCCGGCACCCCCATCACCACTACGTCGGTCGCAGCCCTGAGCATGCAGGACCCTTCGCAGCTCCTCTTCCAGATGCGGGCGGGGTCGCAGTTCGTCGCGGGCGGATTCGGCGTCGGACCCATGGTCTTCGACCGATCCCGTCGGCGTCTGTACCTCGGCGGTTGCTTCCAGCGGTCGTCGGCCTTCGGTTCCGGCGAGCCCGGCACCGGTCTGTGCTCCGGAATCAGCAACAACTATCTCCGGATCATCGACGTCGACGCGGGCTCCGCGGCGGATCCGGATCTGATCGACCTTCGGCCGGACGTGCAGAGCATCAACACGACGCAGCTGCTGCTCGACACGCCCGGAGGTCCGGCCACGCCCTCATCGCCGATCACGACGCTCTGGGCCACCATGCGTGCCCCGGACACGTTGGTCGTGATCGATCTTCCGGCGCAGCCGTCCGTGGCGCCCCGGATCCGCGAGGTCATCCCGCTGCCCGCCTCTCCTGCCGACATGCTGCGGATCGATCGGGGAACGTCTCCGCCGCTGCTCGCGGTCGTTGCGGAGAAGATCGGCGCCGTCTCCATCGTGGATACCGGCAGATCGCAGGTCGTCGCACAGGTGGGACGCCTCGGCGACTCGCCGTTCAACATCGCGAGCGTCGATTGTCCTTCGAAGCCCGGCTCCGCCTGCCTGGCAGTGAGCGTATTCCATGAGTGTCGCGTCGCCCTGATCGAAGTTCCCAAGGACGACCCTTCGCGATCCGCTCTGCGCGCGCTCGCCGGGAGCTGCCCGTGATGACGCGTGCGTCGCCGCTGATCGCCGCCGTGGCCGTTGTCGCGTGCACCTCGAATCCGTTCAACGTCGCAACCGGCGAATTCACGGCACCCTCGGGCCTGGCCGCAACCGCAGCCGGCGACCGCGACCTGCTCTTCGTCGCCAATACCGGGCGCGACGGCCTGCGCGCCCTGCAGCTCTGCAATGCGCCGCTGTTCCTGGACGGCGGAGTGGATCCGGCGGACACGTGCCCGAAAAGCGCGCACGCCCAGTTCATCCCTGCGCCCATCCGCCTGTTCCCGGCGTTGATCGAGACCGGCGACCGGCCGTTGCGCGTCGCCGGCGTCCGGCTGAACCGCAGCAGCGACGCAAGCGCCGCCGGCGTCGCCCTCGTGGCCGGCGCCGGTTCCTCGCTGGCGGTCGTCGATGGGCGCAGCCTCGTCGATACGCAGACGACAGGGACTGCGCCCAAGGCTGTCCTCCAGTTCGACCTCGGTCAGGGGGCGGACGGCGGAACTCCGGCGGACGGCGGCACCCCCGTCGCCACGGCCGCCGAGACGGTGGACGTCGTCGCCGCCAATCCCCTCGATACCCGGTTCGACTTGGAAACCGGGGCTGCCACCGTCACCGCGTTCGCCGCGACCCGCTCCGAGCTGGTGGTGTTCGACGTGACTCTCGGCGCGGACGGATTCGCTCAGTTTTCCAGCGTCCGCAGATGCACGCTCGATCCCGTGGTGCCCACCCGGCTCGCCGTCGTGCCCGGCAGCGCTGCGCAGGTCTACGTCGCGGACGGCGCTGGAGACGGCGTCGTCGCCATCCAGACGAGCAGCGTCCTGGCAAGCGGAGGCGCTTGCGTCATGGACCGCATCAGCGCGGGCGGCCGGAGCGTCCGCTCCATCGCCTTGAGCCCGCCTTGGTACGACCAGGACGACAGCGGCCAACCCCGGACGCGCGCGGCGGGCGAGCTGCTGCTCATGGTCCTCCAGCCTGCGATGGTACAACCCGGACAGAGGGCCGATCCCGGCGGGGTCCTCGTCGCAGGGACGGGGCTGGGACTGGTGCCGAAGGGGATCGTTCCCATTCCGCCGTTCGACCCGGCCAAGGAAGTCGCGGAACCGATGCGGCCGCTCTCGCTGCCCAACCCCGGCGGACTGTTCAACGAAGGCGCTTTCCTCCGCGCCGTGAAGCCGAAAGCGGCGCCGGAGGCGCCGGACCTGACCGCCTGCCCCACGGCCCCGTGCACACCGCTCTCCATCGGCCAGCCTCCCGGCGCGGCGCCGGTGTTGTTCCCGTTGCTCGCAGCGGTGAGCTGTAGTGACGGCGTCACGTATTTCATCGACGTTGCCAACCGGCGCTTCGTGAACCAGAACAAGTACGCCCAGCCGGGTGACCTCGGAATCCTGCCGATCGTCAGCGTGCCGGTGTTCGCGGGGGTCGGCTCGGCGGCCTCCACGCCGCCTTCTCTCACCCTCGACGCGACCAAAATCGAACCCGGCGTCACGCGCGGCTCGTCCTGGCGGGTGGTCTGGCACGCCGCGATTCCCGGCCTTGAACGCCGCGGCGGCACCATCAAGCCGGTGGACAGCGATACGCTCCGGTTCACCGTAACGCTGCCCAATCTCAATCTTTTTCGCGACGACCCTGCGATCGCGCTCGCTGTCGGCGACGTCGTCTCGCTGGCCGGGTACTCGATCGGGACCGATAACTCTGCCGCCTGTCAGACGGTGGTGAGCTCGGAGTCGACGCCCCGCCGGTTCGAGCTGAACATCAAGGACGTGCAGCCCGATCACCTCGACCTTCAAGTATTGCCGGACAACGGGGCGACGCTCGGCTTCCATCCGCAAGGATGCAGCGCATTCGGGGCCGTGGCCGAGGTCCGGACGGCCCGCACGCAGCCCTGGCTGGTGTTCGACGGCAACACCGTCAAAGGCCGCGTGAGAGACGACGGAACGTTCGACGCGCATCAGCCGCGTTTCGACTACCCGCTCTCTGCGTACGGACGGACGGCTACGGACGTTCCCCCAGCTCCGATCGCTTCACGCGATCTGGCGTTCTCGCTCCTGATCTCCGGGCCTATTCCGGATACCCCGCAAGAGGCCGGCTCGCAGTTCATCTGGAGCTTCACCAGCGGGCTCTCACCGGTGGCTTACGGAGACCAGGTCCACACGACGCCGGGGTTTGCAACAGCGGTGTACGGATACAGCTCCCGCCGGACACAAAACCTGGCCTTCACCTCGGTGACCGGAATGGACGAAGTGCTCCAGGCGGATCCCTTCTTTCTCAACTCCACCACGACGGTCGGGCTGGTCGCTTACCGGTAGGGCTGTTCCCGACTCGCCCGGTCCGCTACACTGGCGAGCGATGAACGATCAGGGCGCGAAGACGGCGCGCACGCTGCTCATCGCCGACCATCTCTGGGAGGCGTTCAGCAGCATGGCGATGGAGATGGGCAGCGAGCGCGACTCGCTCATCAATCAGGCGCTGTACACGTTCGCCCGGCTCAACGGGTTCCTCGTCGCCTCGGATCTGGCGAACCTCGGCGTCGTCCCCCGAACGGCGCTGACCGACTCCGGCCGGCTCCGCATCGCTCCGCCGGCGGAGGACACGCACGAGATGGCGGCAGGCGGCATGTCCCTGAGGGTCGGGGCCAGCGGCGAGGCGCCGTCGTTCGAGGAAGAAACCGCGGACGCGGCGCCAACGAGCCTGGATCTGCCGAACGTCGGCGGCGGCCTGCGGACCCGCGCGGCGATCGTCAGCGCGCATCCACGGGATCCGTCGCACGCTGCTCCAGCCGGCCGCACGCTGGTGCTCCTGGCCGGCGACGGGCACGAGCTGGAGCGCGTCCGCAAGGATCGCTTCCTCATCGGACGCGGCAAGCATTGCGACCTCGTGATCAACTCCGGCAAGGTGAGCCGCGAGCACGCGGCCATCGTCCGCGAGGGAAATTCCTGGTTCATCGAGGACCTCGGCTCGTCGAACGGAACCTGGTTCGACAAGCGCCGGCTGACGCGGCGCGAGATCCAGGAAGGCGACGAGTATTACGTCTGCGCGGAGAAGCTCCGCTGCACATTCAATTAGCCGGACGCCGCAGGCGCACCGGCTAGTGGACGGTCTCCTCAGCGAATTCACCGCAGCGCCGGTGCAAGCGAAGATCGCCGTGGCCGACCTCGCCCTCGCGCTCACAATCAGCGCCGTCACGGATCTACGCGAACGCCGCATCCCGAACGCCGTCACCTATCCCGCGCTCGCCGTTGCCGCCGCCTGCGCCATCTCGCTCGGCGGCCTCCCGCTCCTGCTGGAATCCGCCGTGGGCGCCCTCGTCTGCGCCACCCCCCTCACGCTCGCCATGTGGCGCGGCTGGATGGGCGCCGGCGACGTCAAGCTGATGGCCGTCGCCGGCCTCGTCTCCGGCACCGCCGCCGGCTGGAGCTTCTCCCTGATCGTCCTCCTCGACGTCGCCGTCGCCGGCGGCGCACAAGCACTCCTCTGGCTTCTCGCGGCGAAGGCCCGCCGGCGCGATCGCCCCAAGGCCGTCCCCTACGGACTCGCCATCGCCGTCGGGACGACTTGGGCATTCCTGACCGGAGCCCCGCTCTTTTGACCGATGGCGTCTCTGCCCGCCGGATGTCACGCTGCGTCCGGTCATGGGAAGTCTGCCGCTTCTCGCCGTGCTCCTCGCCACCGCCGCGGCACCCCCGGAGGGCGCTGTCATCGCCCTCGGCGTCGGGCAGCAAAAGGTGATCCAGCTCGGCAACGTCGCGCGCGTGGCCATCGGCGAGCCGGAGATCGCCGACGTGAAGCAGGTGGGCGGCGGAAGCGAGCTCTTGATCACGGGCATGGGCGAGGGCCGCACCTCGCTGCTCGTCTGGCGCGCGAACGGCACCCGCCTCAGCTACGCCGTCGTGGTGCGCAGGCAGGACCCGAAGGAGCTGGTGAGCGAGATCCGGGCGCTCCTCGGAGACCGCGAAGGCGTCCAGGTGCGGATCGTCGGCGAGCGCGTGGTGCTGGAAGGCGAGACGCTCACCGGCGACGACTACGACCGCGTGCAGCAGGTGGTACAGCTCTATCCGTCGGTGAAATCGTTCGTGCGGCCGAGCGGAAACGCGAAGCGGCTCGCCGCCGAGGCGTTGAACCGCGTCCTGCAGAGAAACGGGCTGGCCGCGGTCTTCGCGACCGTACTGGGGAACGCGCTGGCGCTGGAAGGGTCGGTGGACTCGAAGGAAGATCTGCGCAGGCTCGAGTTGCTCACCCGCGCCGCCGCGGAGAAGGTGGAGAACCTCGTCACCATCAGCGCGAAGAGGATGATCCTTGTCGAGGTGGATTTCGTGGAGGCGAGCTCCGGCTCGAGCAAAGCGGTCGGCATCAAACCGCCTTCGGCGTTCGTCTCCACCGGAGACGGCGCATCGGCAACCGTCAGCATCGTCCGGCCCATCCCGGGGCTCGATTCCGGACAGACGCAGAAGTCCGCCAGCCTGACCGTGAACGCGGGCGCGGCAACCGATTTTTCCGCGGCGGCGCGCTTCGACCAGGGCGCCGTCCGCGTCCTCAGCCGGCCGAGGCTGGTCTGCGCCAGCGGCGAGAAGGCGGAGTTTCTCGCCGGAGGCGAGATCCCGGTGGTGATGGTCACGCAGAACCAGTCCGCGGTCGAGTTCAAGAAGTTCGGCATCCTGCTGCACATCACGCCGACGGCGGACCGCGCCGGCCACATCACCGTGGAGATCCACGCCGAAGTGAGCGACGTCGACCGCAGCATCTCGGCGCGCGCGAACGGATTCGACCTGCCCGGGCTGCGGGTCCGCGAGGTGAAGACGAACGTGACCGTGAACGACGGCGAGACCATCATCCTCAGTGGGCTGTACAATTCGGCCGAGGACAAGGAAGTGTCGAAGGTCCCGCTGCTCGGGCACCTTCCCATCCTCGGGGAGCTGTTCAAGAGCCGCAGCTTCATCGAGCGCAGGACGGAGCTGGCCATCTACGTGACGCCACGGCTGCTCGCGCCAGCGAGCGAAAAGGCGAAAGAGATGATCGACGGCGCCCGCAAGCTCTACAAGGACGCTGAGGACTCGGTGTCCTTCTCGATGTTCGACTGATGAGCGCCGCCTGGATCCGAAGGATGGTCCTGCCTCCCGCGGCGGCTTTTCTCCTGCAGCGCGCGCTGCTCGCCGCCGTCGCCTGGGCGCACGGCTTCGATCCGTTTGCGGCGGAAACCTGGTCCCGCTGGGATTCGACGTACTATCTGCAGATCGCGTCGAGCGGTTATCTGCCGCTCGAACACTGCCGCCCCGAAACGCACTACCCGGCCGACGCCTGGTGCGGCAACGCAGCCTGGTTTCCTGGCTACTCCTGGCTCGTCGCGGCCGTCGCGCATCCGCTCGGTCTTTCACCGGCCACTGCTGCTGTCTGGATCAGCGCCTTGGCGCAGCTCGCTTGCCTCATTCTCGTCTGGGTGCTGCTCGACGATGCCCGCCGGTGGCCTCCATTGGCCTTCGCTGCCTTCTTTCCCGGCAACGTCTACATGGCGGCAGTGTTTCCGGTCTCGCTGTGCGCGCTCGCCCTGCTCTGCTGCATCCGGCTGAGCTGGTCCGGGATGTTCAAGCGAGCGGCGCTTGCGGCAGCGGCGGCAGCCGCGTGCTACCCCACCGGGGTCCTGCTTGCGCCAGTGGTCGGGCTCTGGGCGCTTCTGCATCGCCGCTGGCACGCGACATGGGTCGTGGCGGGGGCTCTCGGCGGACTTGCGGCCGTGGTCCTGGTCATGCGGGTCCAGACCGGCGCCTGGGACGCTTTCGCCCTGGTGCAGGCCAAGTACGCATACAGCGGCAATCTTCTCGACTCCCTGGGCGCGCGGCTCAAACCGCTGGTGAATCCAAGGTATCGGGACGAGAAGGGCTTCGTCACCGGGCTGCAAACGCTTCTTTCAGCCGTCATGGTTCTCTTGCTCGCCTCCCAGGAACTGCGCCGGCGCTGGCCGGAACGGAGCTCTCTCGTTGCCCTCTGCATGGGGACATTCTGGATGACACCGCTGATGCTGGGCGGGCGGCTCTCGCTGTATCGTTCCGACGCCCTTCTTCTTCCCGCGGTGCTCCTGTTTCCGGCGTTGCCGCGCAAGGTCCAGCTCGCCTTCGTCGGCGCCGCGTTCGCCCTCTCTTTCCCGATGGCCGCGATGTTCTTTCGCGCCGTGCTGGTATGATTGCAAACTCGTCGATTCGAGGGGGCCGCCAACATGTCATTCAGCGTGATCCTGACCGAGAAAGGCGGCTCCACGCAGCGGCTCGACTTCGACGCCGAAGAGATCACCATCGGGCGCGTCGACGAGAACGACATCTGCCTGCCCAAGGGAAACATCTCCAAGAAGCACACGCGGATCGTGGTCAAGGACGGAAGGATCATCGTTCTCGATCTGAAGTCCACCAACGGCACGTACGTGAACGGCAAGAAGCTCGCCGGCCCACAAGTGATCTCGCCCGACGACAAGGTCTACATCGGCGATTTCATCCTCAACGTCGAGCCGCCCGACCTGGAACCGGCGCCGACCAATGGCGAGCCGCAGGACGGCGACGCGATGGCCGAGATGCCGACGATGACGCCGGCCCGGCCGCACTACGTCGCCAGCGAGGCGACGCACCGGGACGGCCAGCCGCAACCGCCCCCGAAGGCAGCTCCGCCGCCACCGGTGCAGGGAATTTCGCCCGTCGGCGATGACGGCCGCACGCTGCAGCTCGCTCACGACCGCCTGATCGAAGCGCTCGACCTGCGCCGTCTGGACCTCGACGCGCTGGGATCGGACGAGCTGTGGGAGAAGAGCGAGGCTGCCCTCCGGCAGATCGTCGCGCGCATGGACCAGACGGGCGAGCTCGATCCGCACGTCGACCGCGAGCAGCTCGTCCAGGACGTCCTCAACGAGGCGCTGGGACTGGGCCTCCTCGAGCCGTACCTCGCCGACGACACGGTGAGCGAGATCATGGTGAACGGCCCGAATCAGGTGTACGTCGAGCGCGAGGGATGCCTGGAGCGGGTGGAGAAGGCATTCAGCTCTGCCCAGGCGGTTCTGGCCGTGATCGAGCGCATCGTCGCTCCGCTCGGCCGGCACGTCGACGAGTCGTCGCCCCTGGTGGATGCGCGGCTTCGCGACGGGAGCCGGGTCAACGCGATCATTCCCCCTCTCGCGCTGAAGGGACCCTGCCTCACCATCCGCAAGTTCAAGCGCGAGCTCCTGACGATGGAGCACCTGATCGGGTACGGAACGCTGACGCCGCAGATCGCGCAGTTCCTCGACACCTGCGTGAAAGTGCGGCGCAACCTGGTGATCTCCGGCGGCACCGGGTCGGGGAAGACTACTCTATTGAATATCTTGTCCGGGTGCATCCCCGAGCAGGAACGGATCGTCACCATAGAGGACGCCGCCGAGCTGCAGCTCGCGCAGGAGCACTGGATCCAGCTCGAGTCGCGGCCGCCGAACATCGAAGGCAAGGGGCAGATCACCATCCGGGACCTGGTGCGCAATGCGCTGCGGATGCGGCCCGACCGCATCGTCGTCGGCGAGTGCCGGGGCGGGGAAGCGCTGGACATGCTCCAGGCCATGAATACGGGACACGACGGCTCGCTCACCACGCTGCACGCGAATTCCACCCGCGACGCGCTGGCCAGGATGGAGACCATGGTGCTGATGAGCGGCATGGACCTGCCGGTGCGCGCCATCCGCGAGCAGATCGCGAGCGCGGTCCATCTCGTCATCCAGCAGACGCGCTTCGCCGACGGCTCGCGCAGGGTGACCGCCATCAGCGAGGTGTCCGGCATGGAGATGGACGTCATCACCATGCAGGACATCTTCCAGTTCCAGCAGGAAGGGTTCGACGACCAGGGCGCGGTCGTCGGGCGGTTCGTGCCGACCGGATTCGTTCCCCGTTTCTACGACGACCTGCAGCGCCGCGGGATTCCCGTCGACATGGACGTCTTCGGGGAACGCTGAGGACGCATCTCATTCGCTAAGCCGCCTTCGGCGGCCGCGACTGTCGATCCGACACGGTTCGCACACCATCTTCCGCGCCTACCATGCCCTGCCCCACCTCTCCACCCGGCAGGGAGTGCCGACGAATGCCGTCTACGGCTTCACCACCATGCTCCTGCGTGCCATTCGCGAGGGCAGCCCCACTCACCTCGCGGTCGCATTCGACGAGGAGGCGAAGGCGAAGCGGAGCGAGATCTACTCCGCATACAAGGCGACCCGCGGCGCTCCTCCCGAGGACCTCAGTCCCCAATTCCCGCTGGTGCGCCGCGTCCTCGAGGCGCTGCGCGTCCCGGCCATCGGCTTCCCCGGCTACGAAGCGGATGACGTGATCGCCACCCTCGCCCGCCGGGCGCGCGCCCAGGGCTGGGAAGTGGTGATCGTCTCTGGCGACAAGGACCTGATGCAGCTCGTGGTCAACGGAATCCGCTGCTATGACTCCATGTACGAGAAGTGGTACGGCCCCGAAGAGGTGGAAGCGAAATGGGGCGTCCCCCCACAGCAGGTCGCCGACCTGCTCGCGCTCACGGGCGACAAGATCGACAACATTCCGGGCGTACCCGGGGTCGGCGAAAAGACCGCCGCCGGCCTGCTCAAAGAGTACGGCACCCTCGAGAACGTCCTCGCCAACGCCGGCGCGGTGAAGAAGCCGAAGCTGCGGGAAAACCTGCTCGCCAGCCTCGACTCCGTCCGGCGAGGGCGCCAGCTCATCTCGCTCTACGAGGAGCTGCCGCTTCCAGTGCAGCTCGAGGACCTGGAGCGCAAGGCGGTCGACGAGCCGCGCGCGCGAAAGCTCTTCACCGAGCTGGAGTTCGTGCGACTGGTGAACGACCTCCCCCGGCCGGCGCCGACTCCACCCTCGGGTGCGCGCTCGATGGCGGGAACGCTCGAGGACGTCCAGCGCCTGGTCGACAAGGCCCGCGCGGCGAGGCGCTTCGCCATCCTCACCCTCACCAGCGATGACGAGCCGCTGCGCGACGAGATCCTCGGGCTCGCCGTGTCTCTGCCCGACGAGTCGGTCTACGTTCCGCTCGGCCACCGTCCGGCCGGCGGCGCATCGGGCGCGCTCTTCGCACCGGCGGAGCTGAACGCGGCCAGGGCCATGGCGCTGCTCAAGCCGCTGCTCGAGGACGCGACCATCACCAAGGACGGCCACGATCTCAAGCGCGACCTGGACGCCTGGCGGCGCGTCGGTGTGAACGTGACCGGGCTGGGCCTCGACTCGCGGCTCGCCTCCTACCTGATCGATCCCACCGGTCGCGATCACTCGCTGGTGCAGACCGCGCGGGAGCGGATCAGCTGCGAGCTGCCCCTGCTGAAAGAGCTTTGCGAGCGCAGTGGAAAGGGGAAGAAGGCCACGCCGCTGGCCGAGATCTCCGTCGACGAGACTTCCGCGGCCGCCTGCGCGCTGGTGGAGGGCGCCCGCAGGCTGTGCGAGGCGCTCGGGGAAGATCTGCGGGCGGACCCGGAGCTGCTCGGCCTGTATTCCGAAATCGAGAAACCGTTGATCGAAGTGCTGGCGAACCTGGAGCTGACGGGCATCCGGGTCGACGTTCCGCGCCTGCAACGCCTCTCGGACGAGATCGGCCGGCAGATCGATGCGCTGCTGCAGGAGATCTTCCAGCTCGCCGGCGGCGAGTTCCTGCCCGCGTCGACGCAGCAGCTCGCCGAGGTGCTCTACAAGCGCCTGAACCTTCCCGTCCTCAAGCGCGGGAAGACAGGGCCCTCCACCGACCAGGAAGTATTGGAGGAGCTGGCGCAGCAGCACCCGCTGCCGGCGAAAGTCCTCGAGCACCGCCAGCTCACCAAGCTGAAGAGCACGTATCTCGACGCGCTGCCCGCGGTGATCGGCAAGGACGGCCGCCTGCACACCACCTTCGATCAGGCGGTAGCGGCCACGGGCCGGCTCTCCAGCGTCAACCCGAACCTGCAGAACATTCCCATCCGCACGCCCATCGGAGCGAAGATTCGCGAAGCCTTCGTCCCGGAACCAGGCTGGAAGCTGCTGAGCGCCGATTACTCGCAGATCGAGTTGCGCGTGCTGGCGCACATCTCCGGCGACCCCGTGCTGCGGGCGAGCTTCGAGTCTGGCGAGGACCTGCACGCGCGTATCGCCGGGGAGACGTTCGGGGTGCCGCCGGCGGAAGTTACGCGGCAGCAGCGCGACATCGCGAAGATGATCAACTACGGCATTGCCTACGGGCTCTCCGCGTTCGGCCTCGCGCACCGCCTCGGGCTGGAGCAGAGCGAGGCGGCGGACATCATCGAGAGGTACTTCGCGCGGTACGCAAAGGTGAAGCAGTGGCTCGACGACACCATCGCCCAGGCGCGCAGGAGCGGGATGGTGAAGACGATGTTCGGTCGCCGCCGGTACTTGCCGGACATCAACAGCAAGAATCCGGCGGCGCGCAGCGCGGCGGAACGAACCGCGGTGAACACGCCGATTCAGGGGACGGCGGCGGATCTGGTCAAGCGCGCGATGCTCTCTGTGGACGCCGCGCTACGCGGCGGCAAGTACAGGACGCGCATGCTGCTGCAGGTCCACGACGAGCTCGTGCTGGAAGCGCCGCCCGACGAAGTGGCGGAGGTCGGACCGCTCGTCAAGGCGAGGATGAGCGGTGCAGCCGATCTCGCCGTGTCGCTCGTCGTCGAGCTCGGCCAGGGCGACACCTGGGCGAGCGCACACTAGGCGGTCCCGACTCATCGGAAAGGGTATGCGACCACGCTTTGGCCTGTACGTGTTCTGGGATGCTTTCTGCTTCACTGCACGCTGATGGCGGCCGTGCCATGCCCCGTCCCGTACATCTCGGTCCCGGAAATGGCCTTCGCGACGCAGGCGGAAATGCTCTCGTCGCGCAGTGAATCCATGATCACCTGCGGTTCCCGGACGCGGCCATTCTGCACCGAGAAGCTGACGAGGAGCTTTCCGGCGCGATGCGCGCCCGTCGCGCACCGATCCAGAGCGCGCTGCGTGGAGGACAAGCGGGAACGGCCCTCGTTGTCCTGAGGGGTATCGTCGGAGTCGAGTGTCACCTTCTCGACCCGCACCTGGCGCGGTCCATTGCCGCCGACCGGCTCCCCGTCCTCGTTGGCTGCAGCCACGATTCCCTGTGCGCCGGTCAATTCCCACGAGCGCGCGCGGCCAGCGATGCGCCACGACTCCGCGGCAGCGCTTCCTGCGCAGCGATCGCCCGCCGGCTTGAAGACCACCACGAGCTTCAACGCCTTTGCCTTCTTTTGCTGGTTCCACGTCGCGACCTGCTCGGCCCGCGCATTGAAGGACACGTCGTCGATGCCCTCGAGGTCGAGGACGAGCATGTCATCGATCGCGCGCAGCGGGCGGTCGCCGTCGAGCTCGATCTGCTGATCCTGCGCGCGGTACAGACCGAACGCGAATCCCTTCGAGGGGACTTCCACGCGGTACCAATGCTCCGCCGCCTCGTCGCGCCGGGCCTTCGCCGCCTTCCGGGCCGCGGCCAGTTGTGCCGGGTCCAGATTCGACTCCGAGGGCTGCGCGCGCAGCGCCTCGCACAGCTCCTTGAGCTGCGACTTCTGCGTGAGCTGCACGACGTCCTGGCCGGGGGCTGCGGCGAGCAGCAGGATCGCGAGGAGCGGCATGGATCGAGGATAGTACAGTCTCGGAAATAGCCGCAAAGCCGCACCTCCGGTGCGGCAGCGGCTACCTAACCAGATGGACGGCACCGGGCAGCAGCGTGAACGTCGCCGGGAGTTGGCCGAGACGCTCGCCGTCCACTTCGATCCCGACCGGTTCTTTGTCGCGGGGCTCGACGCGCACGGTCCGAGCGGTCCGCGTCCGCGTTCCTTTCAGCCGGACGTGGGAGCCGTCGTACATGGACGCACCCTTGAGCACGAAATCGGAGAGACCGTAGCCGCTCCAGATGGTGACGTGGAACTGCCCGTCGTCGAGGCGCGCTTCCGGCGCCACCATCATGCCGCCGCCGAAGTACTTGCCGTTGGCGACGACGAGCGTCGTCACTGTCATGTTCTCGGCGAGCCCGCCGTCGAAGGACACGCGGATCCGCACGTCGTCCCAGCCGGCGAGCGCGCGAATCGAAGCAAGCTTGAACGTCATCTTTCCGCCCAGCCTCTTGCTGGAGCGATTCGCGATGTCGACCACCTCGGCGCCCACGCCCACCTCTCCGACGTTGATGAAGTAGCGGCTCGCCGGCGTGCCATGCTTCCCGGTGTAATCGACCCGGCCGACGTCGATCGCGCCCCGCTCACTCCTGAGGCGCGCGGCGCAGCGCGACAGATCGCGATCGAGCCCGATCGATCGCCGGAAGTCGCCTCCGGTGCCGCGGGGAAGCATCGCCACCGCGGCGTCCGGGCGGATTGGCTTCGCCGCTTCTCCAGGTCGCGCCGGATGGAAGAATCCGTTCACCACCTCGTTGAGGGTGCCGTCGCCGCCGACGGCGATGATGAGGTCGTGCCCCGCCCGGAGCGCCTCCCGCGTCAGATCGGAGGCGTGCATCGCGTGCTCGGTAAACGCGTGCTCGACGTCGCCGACAGCGGCGCGCACCGCGTGGGCGATGCTGTCGAAATGTCGCGCCGTCGCGCCGTTCGCGGAGCGCGGGTTCACGACCAGGAAAGGTTTCAACGCGTCCCCTGCGCGAGCCAGCGCGCAAGGACGGAGACTACCTCAGTCGCGCCGAGGGCGGCGGCGCAGGCGGGGCTGGAGGTGACCGCGGGGCCGCCCAGCTCCGCGCGGCGATCGTCGGCGACCTTCCGCGCGATGTCCGGGAGAGTCCGGGGCAGCAGCCCCGAAGCCCCGCAGCAGCTCGTGTCCACGCCGCATCGCGGCGGCTCGCGGAATGCCGAAATCGCGGCCGCGAGAAGAGCGCGCGGCGCAATGGTCTCGCGCAGTCCCCGGGCAAGCGCGCAGGGATCGTGGAACACGAGCGTCTCGGGCAGAGGAGGCGGGCGCTCGGATTCCGGCATCGCCACCAGCAGCCGGGCCAGGTAGGTGGTGATGTGCTCGACGCGAGAACCGTGAGGGAGCGTCCAATGGTCGCGCACGCCGGCCGCGCATCCGGGATCGAGCAACACCAGATGCACGGGGCGGCGTCCCCGCACGATCAAACCGCGCACCCGTTCGCCGTGCGCCGCGTGCAGCTCCGGGTGACCGCCCTCGAGCAGCTTGCGTCCGCAGCAGAGCGCGTCCTCGGGAGCGAGCTTGAGCGGAACCCCCAGCTTGTCGGCGACATAGAGTGCATCGCGCACCTCCTGGCCGCCGCGCGACAGCGCTTCGCAGCCGGCGAGGAGCGTCGCTTCGCCGCGCGTGACGGGCAGGCTCCTCCGCACCGCGCCCAGATCTCCCGTTTCGCCGTGTCCGCGGGCGGCGAAGCGCAGCGCCAGCTCCGACCAGGGGGACGGCGCCACGCCGGCGCGAACGGCGCCGGCCCGGGCGGCGAACAGCATCGCCGGAACGTCGTTGTCGTGTGCGCAGTGTTGCGCGCAGCGATCGCAACCGGTACAGCCGGCGAACGCCAGCGCCGCCGAAGCGTCGGGATCGCGGCCGCTCAGGGCCGCGAGCGAGACCTTCGCCCAGGGCGTCAGCGCTTCGCGCCCCTCTGCCTCGCTCACCGGACAGGCGAACCGGCACAGCTTCGGACAGAACTCGCAGAGCTCGTGTGCCCGCTGCAGCGCCGTCACGCTTCGACTCCGAGCGCCTCGAGCAGACGCTGCCATGGCGCCGCCGCGCCCGCCGATTCCCATCCCGGCCCTGCATCGCGCAGCCGCCGCGGCGCAATCACCCGCGTTCCGGCGGCGCGGGCGAGCGCGGCGGACTCGTCCGCCGGACGCGCCTCGGGCAGCGCGAGCATCGCGAACGCGCCGCCCGCGTGCAGCCCGAAGAGGTGCACGTCGCCGTGCGGCGACCAGGCGCGCAAGCTCGGCCAGCGCGCGTCCACCTCGACGGGATGTCCGTCCGCCGAGTCGCGCACCCAGTTGCCCGGGACGTCGGGCAGGAAGGAGCAGGAGGCGCGGAGGAGATGCGCGGCGCGGTCGCGATCGATGCCGGCGCTCTCGAGCCCTTCCCACACCATCGCAAGCTGGGCGCCGTCCGCGCCCGCAAGGATGCGGGCACGCGCGGGCGCGAGCCGGTTCTGGCACACCAAGGCAAGCGCGGAGACCGCGGATGCGAGGTCCGGACAGCTCCACGCGCTGGCGAGCGCCGGCGTGGCCGGGAACAGGCGGATGGACGCCGCGGCGATGATCGCAAGCCGCCCTGCGCCGCCGAGGGCGAGGTGATCGAGATCCGGGCCGACGGCCTTCGCCGGAGCGGCACGTCCCTCGGCGATGCGGCCGTCGGCGAGGACAGCGGCCACCGTCAGCGCCGCCGTCTCGCGGCGCGCGCCGGGAACGCCGCGCAATCCGCGCGTCGGTCCCGCAAGCCAGGCGCCCACCGAACCGGCGCGAACGGAGGGCAGAAGCGGGCCCAGCGTACATCCCGCGCGGCGCACGGCGGATTCGAGCGCTGCAATCCCGCAGCCCGCTTCGACGCGAGCGATCCCGGAAGCAGCGTCGATGGAGGCGATACGATCGAGCGAGCCGAGGTCGAGCAGGACCCCGGAAGCGGGGGCGTTCACCGGGGCGTCGCCGCTGCCGCGCACGCGCAGGAGCACCTTGTGCGCGCGCACCACCGCCACCGCCCGTCCGAGCGAGGCAATACTCGGCGGAGTGACGCGGAGACCGCCTTCTCCGTCCTCGACGAGCGTCGCGCCGGTGGCGGAGAGGTCGTCGCGCAACGTCACAGGAGCAGCTTTCCGGGATTGAGGATGCCGTGCGGGTCGAAGGCCTTCTTCAGAGCGCGAAGCTGCCGGACGCCCTCGCCGAGCTCGCGCCGAAGGAAGAGCTGCCGTTCCGCGCCGACGCCGGAATGGTGTGAGATCGTTCCTCCTTCGTCGGTGACGGCGGAGAGCGCGGCCGTGACGACCGTGTCCCTGCGCTTCTGCGCCTCCTCGAGATCCGCTTCGGCGTCCTCCGGCGACCCGCGCGCGATCGCCGCGGCGGCCGCGCCGCCGAGTCCGAGCAAGGCGATCTCGATCGCGCACCCCTGCGGCGTCGCGTGGGCGAATCGCGCGCGCACGAAGGCGAGATCCTCCACCGCCCTCCGGACGGCGACGCAGAGCGCCTCCGCGCGATCCCACGTGGTCGCGAAGTCCAGCGTCTCGACGAAGGCGCCGGCTGCGAACAGCGGCGCCTTCATCCAGCGCACGCGATCCGCGGAAGCAAGACTGCGCTCTCCGGCCACGACCCCCTGATCCTCGCCGCGGGCGGCGTCGCAGATCCCCAGCGCTACGTCGCCTTCGCGCGCCCCGTCGTCCTCGGACGTCCCCTCGAAACCGAGCACCAGGAGCGCCGCCGAGGGCAACGCGTCCGCAAGACGGTTCAGCAGCAGCGGCGCGCGGAGCGAGAGACGCAGCGCTTCTGCCTGCGCTCCGTCGACCAGCCACTTGAGCGGCTGTGGAACGCGCAGCGGGCCGGCGCCGGCGAGCAGCGTGTCCAGCGGGTCGTGCAGGTGCGCGATCGCCGGACGCAGTCCCGCCCGCAGCACGTCGCGCATGCCGCGCAGCCCGTCGGCCAGAGAGGGAAACCGGATGCCGCGGACCCACCGCTGTGGCGGGCGCGGCCAGATGCGCAGCCGCGCCGAGGTGAAGATCGCGAGCGTGCCTTCGCTGCCGAGCAGCAGCGGCGAAAGGTCCGGCCCGCCGCTCGGACCGTCGAGGGTGCGGAGGATCTCGCCCGCGCCGTCGACCGCCTCGAAGGACAGAACCATGTCCGCGATGCAGCCGTAGCGCGCGGAGAGCATTCCCGCGCTACGCGTGGCGAGCCAGCCACCGACGGTTGCGCTGGGCAGTGAAACGGGACAGTGGCCGAGCGTCGCTCCCTGCTGCGCCAGCGTCTCCTCGAGGCGCTTGCCGATCACGCCGGCGCCGACCTCCGCGACGCGGTTGGCCAGGTCGACGTGCAGCGGCCGCGTCAGGCGCTTCGTGTCGAGGACGATTCCGCCGCGCACGGCGACGGCGCCGCCCGAGGTGCCGGTGCCGCCGCCGGCCGGCACCACCGGAACCTGCCGCTGCGCCGCGAAGCGCACGATGGCTGCGACCTGCTCGACATCCTCCGGCCATGCGACGACGTCCGGCGGGTGCGGAACGGCGCGCGCCTTCGTCCAGAGCAGCGCGGCAGCGGAGCAGTCGCGCGAGGCGGCCCAGAGATCGGCTGCATCGCACGACGCCGTGACCCCCAGCGCGGAGATCTCGCGCCGCAACGCCTTGCCTCGAGCGGTCGCGCTCGGCAGAGGGCCGGTCACCCGAGCTATCGTCGCTCATGACACCCCGCGTCGCAATGGAAATGTTTGCTCTCAGACTGTGCCGCGTGACGAGGGAATACGCCGTGGACCCGATCCCGCAATCCCCCAGGCGCTGATCACCGCAGCCCCGACCATGAAGGCCGCCGCTGCCCAGCGCGGAAACGGCAGCATCGCGCCGAGCGCCGCCCACGCTGCCGCCAGCGCCTGCGCGCGGGGCCACCGCGGATTCCACGGCGCCTGGAACAAGCCGGCGATTGCTCCGGCCGCCGGTGCCGCAACGATGGTGAGCGGTGGGTAGACCGCATGCGCCGCGCCCACGCCTACGCCGGCGAGCGCGGCGATCCCAATCCACCGCACGCTGACGTCCTTCAGCGCCAGCCACTGAAAGAAGCCCACGACCACACCGCCCACCGCGCCGGCGATCACGTCGCCCGTCTGCGAGAGGAACGGGAGCGTGAGGCGGAGGCCGTTCCAGACCCGTCCGGCGAGGTCCATGCCGAGGAGCGGCGCGCCCTGCGGCACCACGAAGGCGGCGACGACCATCGCGGCCGTCCAGACGAAGAGCCGCGCGGGATTCACGCCGGCGGCTTGTAGGTGACGGCGACGTGCAGCTCGCGCAGCTGCGCCGGATCGGCGTCACCGGGGGCATCGGTCATCAGATCCGTTCCCTTTTGCGTCTTCGGGAACGGGATCACGTCGCGCAGCGATTCCGCTCCGGTGAGCAGGAACGCAAGCCGGTCCATTCCCAGCGCGATGCCGCCGTGGGGAGGAGCGCCGAAGCGCAGGGCCTGGAGGAGGAAACCGAACTTCTGCTCCGCCTCCTCGGCCGAGATCCCCATGGCGGCGAACACCTTCGCCTGGACCGCGGGATCGTGCAGGCGGATGGAGCCGCCGCCGATCTCGAATCCGTTCAACACCAGGTCGTAGCGGTAGCAGAGGACCTTGCCGGGATCCCTCTCGAGATACTGAATGGATTCATCATGCGGGCGGGTGAAGGCGTGGTGCGCCGCGACCCAGTGCTTGAGCTCGTCGTTGTACTCGAACAGCGGCGGATCGACGACCCAGAGGAACTTCCAGGAGTCGGTCTGCTTCGGATCGCGGGTGCCGTACTCCGGGATGAGGCCGAGCCGCTTGCCGAGATGGAGGCGGAGGTTCGCGAGCACGGTGTGCACCATGCTCTCCTTCCCGAACTGGAAGAGCAGGACGTCGCCCGGCTCGGCGGCGGTCGCGGCGTTGATCGCCTCGCGTGCTTCCTTGGTGATGGATTTCGCGAGCGGACTCTGCGTCCACTCGCCGTTGTCGCCGACCTTCGCGCGCGCAAGCCCGCGCGCGCCCATCCCCTTGGCGATCTCCTCCAGCTTGTCGGTCTCCGTCCGCGAGAAGTTGGCGCTGGCCGGCACCTTGAGGGCCTTGACGATCTGGCCGGGCGTGATCGTCGAGAAAGATTGCCACATGGGAACGCCCGCGCCCTTCGACTCGGCGACGATGGCAGTCAGATCCACGTGCTGCATCCCGAAGCGCAGATCCGGCTTGTCGTTGCCGTACTCCCGCATCGACTGCTCGTAGCGCATGCGCGGAAACGGCTTGGGGATCTGCACCCCGAGCACCTCCCGCCACAGCGCGGTCACCAGCTCCTCGACGACGGCGAAGACGTCGTCCTGGGCGACGAAGGACATCTCCAGGTCGATCTGCGTGAACTCCGGCTGGCGATCGAGGCGCAGGTCCTCGTCGCGGAAGCACTTGACGATCTGGAAGTACCGCTCGAGGCCCGCCACCATGAACAGCTGCTTGAACAACTGCGGACTCTCCGCCAGCGCGTAGAACTTCCCGGGGTGCAGGCGCGCGGGCACGAGAAAGTTTCGCGCGCCGCCGGGCGTGTACTTCACGAGGTACGGGGTCTCGAGCTCGAGGAAGCCGAGGCGGTTCAGCGTCTGCCGGGTGACGGCGTTCATCTGGCTGCGCTTCATCAGCGTCTGCTGCAGCGGAGCGCGGCGGAGGTCGAGGTAGCGGTAGCGGAGCCGCTTGTCCTCCGCGGTGTCGAGCTTGTCCTCGATCAGGAACGGCGGCGTCTCGCTGCGGTTGAAGATCGTGAGCTGGGTGGCGTGCACCTCGATCCCGCCGGTGACCAGGCGCGGGTTCAGGTTGCTGCCGCGCGAGACCACCTTTCCGCGAACGCCGATGCAGAACTCGTAGCGCAGCTCCTGCGCCAGGTCGTGCACCTTCTGCCCCTCCTCCGCTTCGAAGACTACCTGCGTCAGCCCGGCCCGGTCGCGCAAGTCGATGAACACGGCGCCCCCGTGGTCGCGCCGGTTGTGCACCCATCCGAAGAGGACCACTTCCTTGCCGACGTCGCCCGACGTGAGCTCGCCGCAGGAGTGGGTGCGCTTCAGATCGCGAATGAATTCGGCCACGACTCGTCCTCCAGGGGCCGCTCCGGTTAACACGAATCGGCCGATCGGGCGAGCTTGCAAGCGGGCGGGCGGACGCGCCTTTGCTGCGGTTTGGCAGTCGCGTTGCACATTTCCGGCGCATGGGACGCTTCTTCCTCTCCGGGCAAACCACCTGCGCATTGCTCCTCGGCGCCGGCCTGCTGCTCCGGGCGCACGCGGCGCTCCGCGTTCCGGAGCAGGGGGCAACCGAGAACGTCAAGACGCGACCGGCGGAGATGGCGGGCGAGCGGGCGCCGCGGCCGGCAGTCGCGGTGGCGCAGGGGAGGTCGGGGAGCGCCCGGACTGTGCACGGAAATTCCCATAAGAGGAAGGGCTTCACGCACCGTGACGGGCGTCACCGCGTGCGCAACTGCGGCGTCGCACTTGCAGATCGTGGAATCAGGTGCGGTCAGGCGGGGGGTTCGGCACGTGAACTCGGGCGATAGCAGGACCAAGGGGAGGTCGTACGACCCCATCTGCGGCGCGGCGGTGGAGAGCGGCGACCGCACCCCGAGCAGCGAGTACAAGAAGCGGCGTTATTTCTTCTGCTCCGAGAAGTGCAAACACGAATTCGAGCGCGCGGCGGAGCGCATCCGCATGCAGGAGGCGGCCCGAGCCGGCGCGCTCTTTACGCACGGCAAGGTGAGGTGGGGGCTGGCCTGAGGGGTGGCGAGTCGAGGGACTACCCCGCCGGCAGCCAGCGCCGGCGGTTTCCCAAAAAGCGAACGAACGCGGAAGGGGCGCGGTCCGCCCGGTTGCGGGCCGCGCCTCTCGCGCATTCGCGGGCCGACCACTCTGCCGTCAGACCTTCACGCCCTTCAACTTCAACTGCAGCCGCTCCGCGCCGTTCCAGGTATCGATCGCCAGCTGAAACGCCGCGTCGAGCCGTGTACCGACAGCTAGCGCGGTGCCGCCGAGATTGAAGCCGATTGCGTCGAGGCTGGTCGGATCCTCCTCGGCGGCGCATGCGCCGGCCTCGCCGAGGCGGAGCTTCAAGTGCCCCGGGCCGGCGCCGCGCTTGTCCGGGAGCAGGCGGACCTCGTGCGCCGCCAGCTCGCGGCAGAAGAAGACCGGTTCGGGGTTTCCCGCGCCGAACGGCGCAAGGCGGCGGAGCTGCGAGGCGAGCTCCAGGTGGATCTCGCGGGGGTGCAGCTCGGCGTCGATGCGAAGCCGCGCAGAGAGCTGCTCGGCGTCCAGCGCTTCCCTGCCCTGCGCTTCCAGCGCATCGGCGAACGCGCCGATGCGGGCGGTATCCAGAGTGATGCCCGCCGCGTGCTTGTGGCCGCCGAACTTCGTCAGGTGGTGCGCGCAGCGGGCCAGCGCGTCGTAGAGATGAAAGCCCTCCACGCTGCGCCCGGACCCCTTGGCGACACCGCCCTCCTCGGCAATGACCAACGCGGGCCGGTGGAACCGTTCCACCAGCCGCGCCGCCACGATTCCGACCACACCGACGTGCCACCCCGACGACGACACCACCAGCGTCCGCCGCTGCTCCGGCGGTCCGAGCTTTTCCGCATGCGCGACGGCCTCGCCCGCGATCCGCGCCTGGAGCTCCTGCCGCTCGGCGTTGGCGCGGTCTAGCTGTTCCGCGAGCACGCGCGCCTCGCGCGCGTCCTCGCTGAGCAGCAACCGGACGCCGACGGACGCGTCGTCGAGCCTTCCCGCGGCGTTGATCCGCGGACCGAGCTTGAACCCGACGTCGCCGGCGGTCACCTCGCCGGCGAGTTGCGCCACCGACTTGAGGGCCAGCACGCCGACGCGGCCGCCCCGCGCCAGCTCCTTGAGCCCGAAGTGCACGAGCACGCGGTTCGGTCCGGTGAGCGGCACCACGTCGGCGATGGTGCCGAGCGCCACCAGATCGAGCACCTCCCGCAGGTTCGGTTCCGGTCGCGCCGCGAACCATCCCGCCTCTCGCAGCCGCTTGCGCAATGCCAGCAGCAAGTGGAAGGCGACGCCGACCGCGGCCAGCTCGCGGCCCGGAAACGTGCATCCCGGCTGGTGCGGATTGAGAATGGCGACCGCGCGCGGCAGATCCTGCGACGCGGTGTGGTGATCGATCACCACCACGTCGAGGCCGAGGCGGGCGGCGGCGTCCACCTCCGCCACCGCGGTGACGCCGCAGTCGGCGCTCACCACCAGGCGCGTACCGCGGGAGGCGATCTTCGCCAGCGCCTGCGCGTTCAGTCCGTATCCTTCGATCAGCCGCTGCGGGACGTAGAAGTCCACCTTGCCGCCCAGCTTGCGCAGCACCGAAACCAGCAGCGCCGTGCTGGTCACGCCGTCGACGTCGTAGTCGCCGTAGACGCAGATGGGCTCGCCCTGCAGCAGCGCGCGCTGCACGCGCGACACTGCCGCCTCGATCCCCTTCAGCTCGAACGGATTGGGCAGATGCTCGAGCCGCGGCTCGAGGAAACGCTCCGCTTCCGCCTGCTCGCGATACCCACGCGCCCAGAGGACGCGGCCCAGCGCCGCGGGCACGCCGAGCGCCGACGCGAGCCGGGAACCTTCCTGGACTGCGTCGCGGCCGGTTCCGTGCCCGAACTGCCAGCGCATCCACGCGTGTTAGCACGCGGGTCCGACAAGAACGAATCTCTAACCTGTACAGTCTCGGAAGTAGCCGCAGAGCCGCACCTTTCTGTGCGGCAGCGGCTAATCAGCGCGCCGCCGCGGTGCGAGGCTGCTCCGGTTTCTTCGGCTTGGGCCGCGCTTCCTCGATGGCCTTGCGCTGGTCGGCGTGCTCCTCCAGCCAGATGGTCATCGGGCTCGCGATGTACCAGGTGGAGTACGTGCCCGAGATGATGCCGACCAGCATGGCGGCAGCGAAGTCCCAGATGGTGCCGACGCCGTAGAGCAGAAGCCCGAGCAGCGAGAGCGCCGTCGCTCCCGAGGTGAGGATGGTGCGGCCGAGCATCTGGTTGATCGAGAGATTGACGATGTCGCGCAGCGGCCGGCCCTTGTGCGTGCGCGCGTTCTCGCGAATCCGGTCGTAGATGACGATGGTGTCGTTCACCGAGTACCCGACCACCGTCAGGATCACGGTCACCGACGTCAGGTTGAACTCGTGCCGGCTGACGAGGAAGAATCCCAGCGTGATGATGGCGTCGTGCACCAGGGCGATCACCACGCCCGGAGAAAAGCGAAAGTCGAACCGGAACCCGACGTAGATCAGGATCATCCCGATCGCGTAGACGACCGCGAGGATGCCGTCGACCCGCAGCTGCTTTCCCACCTGGGGACCGACGTAGTCGGTCCGGACGACGTCGACCTGGTCCTGGCCGTACTTCTCCCGCAACGCGGCGCCGATCTTGTCCGCCGTCCCCTGGGTGATGACGGTGTACTCCTGCTCCGCCCCTTCGCGCGCCACCAGCTGCCGGATCTCCTTCACCGGCGTGCCCTGCTTCTCTACCGCTGAGCGCAGCGTGTTCTCGTCCACGGCCTGCTTGAAGAAGAAGTCCAGCTTGTCGCCGACCTCCGGGTCGAACCGAAAGCTCTGCAACCCCGGAAGCGCCTGCGAGACGGACGCCTTGATCTGCTGCGCCTTGTCGGGCGTGAGCAGCGCGATGCGCTCCACCCGGACGAGGAACTGGTTCTCCGCCTCGTTGCCGTAGCGCTGGACGGTGGGCTCGCCGAATCCCTGGTGACCGACGAGGTCGCGGATCTCGCCGGGCTCGACCGGCTTCTTGAAGTGGACCTGCAGCTCGGTGCCGCCCGCGAAGTCGACTCCGTAGTTCAGGCCCGGCCAGACGATGACCCCCACGAGGACGAGCGCGTTGACGATCAAGGACACGACCACCGCGATGCGGCGGTACTTGACGAAGTCGTGCGTGGTGCCGGGCTTGATCAGATCGAAATACTTCATTTCCATGACGCGGCTCCTAGAAGGTCACGGCCTTGTGGAGGCGGCCATGCGAGACGAACCACTCCACGATCGCCCGGGTGACGACGATGGAGGTGAACATCGAGGCGAGCAGTCCGATGATCAGCGTGGTGGCAAATCCGCGCACCGGCCCCGAGCCGTATGCGCGGATCACGAACCCGGCCACCAGCGCGGTGACGTGCCCGTCGAAGATGGTCCAGAACACCTTGTCGTAGCCGGTCTTCACCGCCGCCGCGATGTTCCTGCCCGTCTTCAGCTCCTCGCGGATGCGCTCGTTGATGAGCACGTTCGCGTCCACCGCCATCCCGAGGGTGAGCACGAAGCCCGCGATGCCGGGAAGCGTCAGGGTGGAGTTGATCGCGGCCATGATCGCCAGCACCACGAGGCCGTTGAGCACCAGCGCGACGTCGGCGACCAGGCCGGAGAACCGGTAGTACACCGCCATGAACGCGAGCACCGCCAGCAGGCCGATCAACGCGGCCATCGATCCCCGGCGGATCAGCTCCGGCCCCAGCGAAGCGCCCACGCTGCGCTCCTCGAGGATGCGCACCGGCGCGGGCAGCGCACCCGACTGGAGGAGCAGGACGAGCTGCCTCGCTTCCTCAACGACCTCGTTGACCGGCTTCAGGCCGCCGAGATGGATGGAGCAGATGCCGCCGGGAATCTCCGTCTGGATGATCGGCGCCGAGTCGACGGTGTCCTCGAGGACGATCGCCATCCGCCGCTTGACGTTTTCCTTCGTCAGCTTCCCGAACAGATCAGCGCCGGTGCGGTTGAACCGCACTTCGACGTAGGGCCGGTTCCCCTCACCCGGTGAATTGTCGAAGCGAACCGCCGCGTCCGTGATGTACTCGCCGGTCATGCCCTGCTTCTGATCGAGGAGCCAGGAGCGGTACGTCGCATCGGCGCGGGCGCGGCCCTCGACCTTGCCGATGGCAAAGACGTGCCCGGAGGGCGCCTTGTCCTTCAGGTACTGCACGAGCGCCGCCCGATCCTTCGACTCCAGATACGGCGACGACACGAGCGCATCGCCCGCGCCGTTGTACCGGTCCCAGTTGAGGGTGACTCCCGGCGGCAGGTCCTTGAGCTTGGTGACGGTTTGATCGGTGTCGTCGACGATCTTGAACTCCAGCTGCGCAGTCTTCCCGATCAGATCCTTCGCCTTCTCCGGATTGGAATACCCGGGAAGCTGGACCAGGATCGACGCGTCTCCCCGCTTCGCGATGGTCGGCTCGGAGACGCCCCACTTGTCTACGCGGTTGCGGATGGTCTTCACCGCTTGGTCCACGGCGCTTTCCTTGAGCGTCTTGACCGCGTCGTCCTTCATGGCGAGCTCGATGGTCTTGCCCGAGGTCCGGCGGACGTACATGTCGTTGAAGTAGCCGATGACCTCTTTCCCCTTGTCGAGGTCCGGAACCGTCACGCTGACGATGCCGGTATCGGGATCGCCCCGGACGTCCGCGCCCTTGACGCCCTTGCGGTCCATCTCCGCAGCGATCTCCTCCGCGCGCCGCACCGCCTTCTCCCGCACGGCGCGGTCGACTTCGACGCCCATCACCAGGTGGATTCCGCCCTGCAGGTCGAGGCCGAGGTTGAGGTGCTTCGCCGGGGCCCACTTCGGCCGCGCCTTCTCGAAGACGCTGGCTTCGTTGCGCTCGCCCGCAGGCAGCCGGAAGTAGGTGAAGCTGGGCACCAGGGCCCAGACCGAAAAGACGGTGACGGCCAGAATCAGTCCGGCCTTCCAGTACCACGCGCGATCCATCCGCTCTCCCTATTTCTTGGCGGGCTCTTCGGCCGGCTTGGATTCCTCGACCGTCTTGTACGGCCCCTGGATCTGCGCCTTGAGCACGCGCAGCTTCACGTTGTTCGCCACCTCGACGAACACCAGGTCGCCGGCGACGCGGTCCACCCTGCCGACCACGCCCCCGGAGGTGATCACCTCGTCCCCCTTCCCCAGCTTCTCGAGGAAGGTCTTGTGGACATTCTGCTGGCGAGCCTGCGGGCGCATGACGATGAAGTAGAAGATCACGAAGAACAGTGCAGCGGGCACCAACAATCCGAACGCGCCGAAGGGCGACTGCTGCTGATCGGCGGCCTGGGCGAGCAAGGCAAACACGGCGGCAATTCTCCTGTTTTGCGCCCGAAATCGGGGCCGGACCTTCTAGCACCCACGCCCCGGATGGGCAAACGGGCAGCGGCGCCGATCAGCTCGCGGCGCGCCCGGTCCCCGCGCGGCGGGTCTCTTCGTCCAGCCGGTGCATTCCTTCCAGGAGAAGCTCGGTGGCGGACTCGCCTTCGCCTTCGGGCAGGACGCCCTCCGGTGTCCTGATGAAGGTGAACTGGCCGTGATGCAAACGGACGAGCCCGAACCCGACCTCCCGAATGTCCCGCTCGTCGGTCGCCGACGATGCCGCCCAGGTGACCTGGCCTTTGACGACACCGAGCGCCCGCTCGCTCGCATCGCGCCCCCGCACCAGCAGCAAGCCCGTCTGCCGGCCGTGGGCAAGTACACTCAGTAGATCGGACAGTGGCAATCCCGAGAGCTCACCCCACAGGACGGGGGTGAACCCGGTACCGCCTGCCACCAGCTCATGCACGGCGGCGAGATGGAAGCTGCGGTGATCCACCTCCTGCTCAACCTCCTACCTTGGTGTCTTACTCCCCCCCGGTGAACCTTTCCAGAATGCTGCTCGCGTATTTCCCCGCCTCGCGGCGTTCGATCGCGTCGCGCACCCCCTTCATGAGATCGAGATACCAGGTGAGGTTGTGGATGCTGTTCAGCCTGAACGCGAGCAGCTCCTGCGCGGCGAAGAGGTGCCGGAGGTAGGCGCGGGAGAACGTGGCACAGGTGTAGCAGCGGCATTCCGGATCGGGAGGCCCGGGATCGCGCGCATAGCGCGCGGCCTTGATCTGGAGGCGCCCGCGACGCGTGAACAACAGGCCGTTGCGCGCGACGCGGGTGGGCAGCACGCAGTCGAAGAGGTCGATGCCCGCGAGCGCGCAGCGCAGCAGATCTTCCGGGGTGCCGACGCCCATCAGGTATCGCGGTTTGTCCGCCGGCAGCAGGGGCGCGGCGCGCTCGATTCCTTCCCACATCGCCTGCGGCTCCTCGCCGACGGAGAACCCGCCGAGCGCGTTGCCGGGAAAGTCCAGCGCGGCGATCTCCTGCGCGTGGCGGACGCGCAGGTCCTGGTGGAGCCCGCCCTGGACGATCCCGAACAGGGCGCGGTCGCTCCGCGGATCCTCCAGGAGCCAGGTCTCCTTGCACCGCCGCGCCCACCGCGTCGTCCGGGCCAGCGACTCCTCGTGGTACGAGCGCGGGCTCTGCGAAGGAGGGCACTCGTCGAAGGCCATGAGGACGTCGCCGCCGAGCTGCAACTGGATGCGCGTCGCGCTCTCCGGAGTCAGCTCCTGCCGGCTGCCGTCGAGGTGACTGCGGAAGACGGCGCCCTCTTCGGTGATCCGGCGCTGTTCGGCAAGCGAGTAGACCTGGAAGCCGCCCGAATCGGTGAGGACGTTGCGGTCCCAGGACATGAACCGGTGCAGTCCACCCATCTCCGCCACCAGCGCGGGGCCAGGACGAAGCAGCAGGTGGTACGTGTTCGCCAGGACGATCTGCGCGCCGATGCGCTGCAGATCGTCGGGAGCAATCGCCTTCACGGACGCGGCGGTCCCCACCGGCATGAACTGCGGCGTGTCGACCTCTCCGTGCCGGAGCAGGAGCTTGCCCCGGCGCGCGGTGCCGTCGGTATGGGTGACGGTGAACTTCATGCGATCAGCATCGCGTCGCCGTAGGAGAAGAAGCGGTAGCGGGCGGCGATCGCTTCGCGGTAGGCAGACTTGATCCGGTCGAGTCCGGCAAAGGCCGCGACCAGCATGAAGAGCGTGCTCTTCGGCAGATGGAAGTTGGTAAAGAGGCCGTCCACCATCCGGAACTCGTACCCCGGCGTGATGAACAGGTCGGTCGCTCCAGGTCCGGGGCGGCCGCCGCAGGCCTCGAGCGTCCGCAGCGCCGTCGTTCCGACCGCGATCACGCGCCCGGCGCCCTGCAACGCGCGCGCGGTCTCTTCAGGAACGAAGTACCGCTCGCGGTGCATGCGGTGGTCCTCGACGCGCGCCGAACGGACCGGCAGGAAAGTGCCCGGACCCACCTGCAGCGTGATCGGGGCGACGACGATGCGCCGGGAGCGGAGCGCTTCCACCAGCGCCGGAGTGAAGTGCAGCCCGGCGGTGGGCGCCGCCACGGCGCCGCGCTCGCGCGCGAACACGGTTTGGTAACGCTCCCGATCCGTCGGCCCTGGAGCGTGCCGGATGTACGGCGGCAGCGGCAGCTCGCCGCACCGATCGAGGAAGTCCCACAGCGCATCGCCGTGCAGCGGCAGGCGCACGACCAGCTCGCCACCGCCCAGGACCCGCGCGATCCCGATCGAGGTGCCGAGGACGTCGACACGCATCCCTTCCCGCAGCGGCTTGGATGCTTGCCCGAGCGCGAGCCATTCTCCCTCCGCGAGCGGTTCGACCAGCAGCAGCTCCACCTTCCCGCCGCTGCCTTCCTTGTGGCCGTGCAGGCGCGCCGGGATCACGCGCGCGTCGTTCACCACCAGCACGTCGCCCGGGCGGAGCAGGCCGGGAAGTTCGCGCACGGCCCGGTGCTGCAGGGCGCCCTCGGTGCGCGGCAGGAACAGCAGCCGCGAAGCGTCGCGCTCCGGCAACGGCGCCTGCGCGATCAGTTCCTCGGGCAGCTCGTAGTCGAATTCGGCGACGTCCACGAGGGCGCTTCTATAACCTACGCGTTGTCGACCTGATCGGCGATCTCGTAGACGCCCATTTGCGGCAGGCACATGCCTGCTTCGGCGGCGCTCGCCAGCACCCCGTCCTCGACCCATTCCTGCAGCCACTGCCCGGCGAGCGTGGGATCGTGCTGCGGAAGCGCGGCGCCGCGATCCGTGGCCCATCGCAGGTTGCGCGCCTCGTGCTCCCCGACCGGCGGCGCGGCGATGAACGGCAGACCCAGAGCGGCGAAGAACGTCAGCTCGGAGGGCTTGCTCCACAGCGCATCGGCGCGCGCGATCAGCGCGTTGAACCGGCGGATGTACGAGAACACTTCCGGATCGTACAGCAGCTCCGTCCCTCCGTGCCCGGCAAGCCCGCGCCCGGCCAGCTCCGCGCTCAGCGCCGAAGCCACCTCCTTGCGCACGCCGGCCACCAGCGCCAGCCGCAGGGTCCCGTCGCGGATCTGCTTCTCCATTCCCGAGATCAGCGTCTTTGCAAGTGGCACCTGCGCGCCCGCGCCGCCGACGGCGAAGACGATGAGCGGCGCCTCTCCTTTCCTTGCGATGCGCTCCATCCGCGCGCGGAAGTTCCTCTTCAGCGCGGCCCGGTCGCGGCCGACCAGCTCGGGAGGCAGCGGATATCCGGTCACCCGGATGCGCGACCGCGGAACGCCGTACGATTCCATCCGGCGCCGCGCCGAGTCCGCCGGCGCGAAATACAGGATGCTGGTGCGCTTCGAGTCCGGAGGCGCCCAGACCCGATTCACGTCGCTGTCCGTGATCACGCAGTGCAGCCGCTCGGCGCCGTGCATCTCCGCCAGAATGGCCGCGGCGTAGAAGGTGGCGATCAGCGGCGCGCCCGACTCGCGCAGGTACCGGGCCAGCGCGCGCCCGACGCCGGCGCGGGCCGCGCTGCGCATCCAGCGGGTGCCCTGCGTCGGCCCGGACAGATCGCGCTTGGGTGCAGGGGACGGAATGGCCGTGATGGTGTTCAGCAGCGCACGCATCGGAGCGCCCGCCGTCGGGGCTTGCGACATCCGGGTGAGGGGCTCGTACAGCTTTCTGATACCGGCCCAGAACGCCCGGTCGCGCTTGCTGCCCACCGGCGGAGCGTCCATCTGGACGACTTCCGTCGCCAGATGGTCGGCGAGAGCGGCGGCGGGCCGCAGGTGGCCGTATCCCATGTCGATGGCGGCGACCACGGGCTTGATCATGGAGGGCGGTGTCGTCTGCGAAACGCAGCGCGCTGTCAAGGGACTCGCGGATGGGAACGGCGATGCACACCCTGCGAGCTACCATGCTCTCGACCGACATTCCGGTGCTGCACCTCGTGAACCGCTTCTGGATCGGGGGCGCCGAGCGCCAGTTCGTCGAGCGTCTGCGCCGCCACCCGGCCGGGTTCCGCGCCGTCGTCGGTTGCCTGGAGACCTCGGGCCCGATGCTCGAGCCCGTCCGGGCCATGGGATACGAGCCCGAGGTCTTTTCCCTCAAGGGCACGCTGCTGCAGGCGAACACTGCGGTGCAGGTCGCGCGCATGGCCGCGCTGATCCGCGCCGAGGGAATCCGGATCGTCCACTCCACCGACTTCAACACCAACCTGCTCGGGTTCGCGGCCGCCCGACTGTCCGGAGCGAAGTCCGTCATCAGCCGCCTCGACCTCGGCCATCTGCGCGCGGGATTCGGCCGGTGGCATCGGGAGACGGAGAAGCTCACCGCGCGTTTCGCCGACCTGGTGGTGACCAACGCCGACGCAGTGCGCGAGGTCTGCATCCGGGAAGAAGGCGTGAAGCCCGAGAACTGCGTCGTGGTGCGCAACGGAATCGACCTCGAGAGCTTCGACGCGCTCGCCGCGCAGGGGTTGAAGGCTCCCTTGCCGGTTCCCGACGACATGCCGACGGTCGCCGTGATCGGCAACCTCTGGCCCGTCAAGGGCCACCGCACGCTCGTCGAGGCCGTTGCCCGCCTCCCCGAGGAGCTCCACCACGTGCGCTTCCTCTGCGCCGGCGAAGGGCCGGAGCGCGAGCACCTCGCCGAGCGCATCGCGCGGCTCGGCCTCGCGGAGCGCGTGCTGCTCCTGGGACACCGGCTGGACATCCCCGGGATCCTCGCGCGCGCCGGCGCCGCCTGCCTGTGCTCGAGCGCGGAGGGCTTGTCCAACGCGCTGATGGAAGCGATGGCGGCGCGACTGCCCATCGTCGCCACCCGCGTGGGTGGAAATCCCGAGCTGGTGCACGACGGCGACAACGGCTTTCTCGTACCGTTCGGCGACGCTGACGCGCTCGCGTGTGCGCTGCGGACGCTGCTCTCGTCGCCGGAGCAGGCCCGCGAGATGGGACTGCGGGGCCGGCGCCGCGTCGAGACCGATCTCTCCATGGACCGGATGGCGCAAGGCCACGGCGCGCTCTACCGCCGCGCCCTGGGTGCCGCGCCGCTGGTGCGTGAGCCCGAGCTGCGCGCGGCGTAAGATGGATCCGTGCTCCGGGAAGCGCTGGCGGTGTATGGCAGGCACTTCGGCACGCTGGTCCTGACCTGCGCGGTCGCGCTGCTGCCGGCGAACCTGCTCGCGGCAGGGGCCGTGGTCTTCGGCCTCGCCTCTCTCGGATCGGGTGGATTCGCCGAGGCGCAGACGCACAGCGAACAGATCCAGCAGAAGCAGCAGGATCTGCGGGACAAGCCGCCCGCCAGCACCGAAGCGCGGGACGAGCGGACGCGGCAGCTCGGCCGTGAGGCGTTCGAGGGCGGAGCCGCGGTCGATGCGCGGCACATCTTCGAAAACCTCTTGCCGATTGCGTACGCCACCGCCATCGTCGCCGGCCTGCTGCTGGCGGGGCTCTTTCTCGCCCACGCCGCGGCGGTGCCGCTGGTGCTCGGATTCGTCGAGCGCAAGACCGCTGGACCGGGGCACGCCTGGGCGGTGGTCGCCTCGCGCCTCGGCGCACTTTTCGGAACCGGTCTCCTGGGCGCGGCGCTGGTGGCGCTGGGTGCGGTCTTCTTCATCCTGCCCGGCGTCGTGCTCGCAGCGGGGTTCTCGCTGGCGCCGCCTCTCGTCATCCTCGAGGGTATGTCGGGACGTGCGGCGCTGGAGCGGTCCTGGCGCCTTCTGGGTGGGCGCTGGGCGCACGCATTCCTGTTCTGGGCGCTGATCGTCGCCTTCTCGGTCCTGGGGTCCGCGGCAGCCGCGCTTCTTCCGGCGGGCCCGTGGCGCCCCGCTGCCTCTACGCTGATCCGCGTCCTTCTCTATCCGCTCCCGCTGACCGGGCTCGTCCTGCTCTACCGCGATGCAACTCAGTACATGCGGCGGACCTCGGCGTCCGGATAGTAGTGGGCGAGGATGTCGCGGTAGCCGGCGCCCGCCAGCGCCCTGCTCCGCGCGCCCCACTGGCAAAGGCCGACGCCGTGGCCGCTCCCCCGGCCTCGGAAGAGCGCCGTGGCTCCTTCCGTGCTCACCTCGAAGAGCAGCGAGGGGATCCGGTTGTAGCCGAGCAATTGCCGGAGCTCGACGGCGGACAGCGGCCGCGTTCCCGAAGACGTCGCCAGCGCCAGATCCTTCGCCCGCCCGCTGGCCGTGCGCGTCTCGACAGCGACCCCGCGGATCTCCGCCTGGATCCGCTGCGCTTTCCGCAAGGCCGCGGTGATCTCCGCCAGCGGCAACCGCACTGTCCACTCCCTCCGATCGTCGTCGCTGTCGCCGCCGCGAATGTACGGCGCGGCGCCCGGCTCGAGATGGAACGCCGCCTCCGCGCTCTCGCTCACCCCACCGCAGCTGGCGCTGAACCACGCGGCGATCGGCGCCGCTCCATAGGTCAGGACCTCGCCGGCGGTCGACCGCGCCGCGTCGAGCGCGGGCTGCGGCGGGCGGGCGGCGTTGCGGTAGACCTGGTCGAGCACGGAGGAGCCGAGATGCGCGCGAGCGCCGGGGCCTTGCGCAACCTTCTGCGCGACGGCGAACGTGCGCGCCGCCACCGCCTGCGCGCGGAGCGCCTCCGCCGGCCACTTCGGGGACACTTCGCTGGCCACGACCGCCGCGACGTACTGCTCGAGGTCGACCGCATTCACGGCCACGAGCGCGCCGCGGTCGATGAACACCTCCAGGCGCCCGGGCAGCTCGCGGCCGTCCACTCGAACCGGCCCGGGAAACTCCGCGGAGGCGACCGCTTTGCCGTCCACGGTCAGGACGGAATCGACGACCGCGAGCGCGTGGTTGCGTCCCCCGGCTTCGATGCGCGCCGCGCGCTGGCCGCGCGCGACCTCGATGCGGATCTCCTCGGCCTGTACGGCGAGGCCTGCGCAGAGAACGACGACCGCGGCCGCACGCATTGCGCGCAGCGTGCCGCAGTGAACGTCGGCAAGCAAAAAACGTGTACAGCCTCGAGCGGTAGCCGCAAAGCCGTTTCGGTGCGGCAGCGGCTAATGGCGAGCTGTCGAACCTTCCTCCTTCACACCGCGGACCGTCTGGCCAACCTCGCCCTCGCTCTCCGACTGCGCCAGGTCCTGCAGGCTGATCACGCCCACCGGCTTCTTCTGCGCGTCGCAGACGAGGATCCGCTGCACCTTCCGCTGCTGCATGAGCTGGCGTGCGCGGTCGACGTCCTCTTCCGGCCGGCAGCAGACAACTTCGTTGCCCCCGAAATCGCTCAGCTTCGCCGACTTCGGGTCCACGCCTTTCGCCACCACGCGGATGACGATGTCGCGATCGGTCACCGTGCCGACGGCAATTCCGGACTGGTCGACGATGGGGACGAACCCGATGTCCTTGTCCGCCATCAGGCGCGCGACCTCCTGGACGTTGGCGTTCATCTGCACGGTTGCGGGGTTCTTCGACATGATTTCCTGACAGCGCATTGCGGCCTCCTTCGAGGTCCGTAATGTGCGTTTCGCACCCACCCGCAGCCAGTGCGGCACAGAGGCGGTACAATCGGCTGCTCGTGCTCTCGCGTATCCGCCGATCGCTCGCCCTCAAGCTCATCCTCGCCTCGGCCATCCCCTCGGCTCTGGTGCTCCTCACCGGTCTCGGCGCTCTCGTCGCGCACAGCCACCGCATCGCCCTGCGTAACCCGGCGATGGCGTTCGACGAGCTGCGCACCGGCGCCATCCTCGGCACCCTGCTGGCGCTCACGTTCGCAGGGATGACCATCGCTCTCGCGGCGCGTCATTTCCTGCTCAAGCCCATCCAGGCGCTCTCGCGGGTGATGGCTCGGGCCGAGCTCGGCGAATTCCTCGTCCGCGCCCGGGTACAGACCGAGGACGAGCTGGGGAGGCTCGCCCGCAGCTTCAACACGATGCTCTCGCGGATCACCGACATGGCCGTGACGGACATCGAGACGCGCGCCTCGATGGCGCGGATGGAGCGCGATCTGTCGCTGCAGGCCGAGCTCCAGGCGGTGAACGAACGCCTCGGCGCGCACGTCGGCGAGATGGAGCTTCTCCTGGAAGTCTCCAACGCCATCTCCGGAACGCTCGATCTTCCCGAGCTGCTCGCGACTCTCGGGCGCCAGGTGTGCGCGCGGTTCGGGGTCAGCGAGTTCTCGGTGATGCTCGTCGACGATGCGACCGATCAGCTGGTCGTCGAGGCCGTCGCGGGCGACGCCCCGCGGAACGCCCGCGGCATGCGCTTCCATCTCGGCGAGGGCATCACCGGCGAGGTGGCCGCGCGCGGTCAGATCGTCTACGTCAAGGACGTCGCCAAGGACCCGCGCTACCTGCAGCACAAAGGCAAGGACCCCAGCGCCGGCTCCTTCCTGGCCGCGCCGCTGCGGAGCAAGGGGCGGATCCTAGGGGTGATGAACCTCAACCGCCCGCGCGAGGACGACTTCAGCGCCCAGGAAATCCGCCTCGCCGAAGCCATCGGCGCCCAGGCGGCGCTGGCCATCGCCAACGCCCGCCTCTACCAGCAGACGCTGGAGCTGTCGTTCACGGACCCGCTCACCGGCGTTCCCAACCGGCGGCAGCTCTTCCTCCGCCTGGAGAACGAGCTGTCGCGGTCGCTGCGGTTCGGAGACCCGCTCTCCGTCCTGATGATCGACCTGGATCTGTTCAAGCGGATCAACGACGCGCACGGCCACAGCGTCGGAGACGGCGTGCTCCGCGGCGTCGCACTGGCCCTGCGGCGAACCATCCGCAAGATCGACGTCGTCGCCCGCTATGGCGGCGAGGAGTTCTGCGTGGTGCTGCCGCGCGTCGCCAAGCCCGAGGCGTTCGAGGTCGCGGAGAAGCTGCGCCGTGCGGTCGCCGCCACCACCGTCCCCGGTCCCGAGGGCCATCCTGCGCTCTCGGTGACCATCTCTGTCGGCGTTGCAACACTGGACACCGACGCACAGGACGTTGTCGGCCTCATCGACAAAGCCGACAGCGCGCTGTACGAAGCCAAACGACTCGGGCGGGACCGGGTCTCGATGGCTACGCCGCTCCATCGGGCGAGTGCCTGACGCACTGCGCCCCTTGCAGCGCCTTCCGCCGATGCGCACCCTCCGCCCCGGGGGCGGACCGCCTTGCGGCGGCTGCAGGGTCGGGTGGGTCAGGGGGAGGAAAACTCGATGCTTTTCGCAGTCCTGGTTCTCGGCGCCGGTTCCTCCGTGGCGCCCGCGGCCGACCGGTCCGGGGAGGCCGGCGTCCAGTCGATGGTCAACGAGGAATCGCCCGACGTGTTCCTCGCCAAGGCGACGCTGCAGCAATACCTGTCGCGGGTCGTGCGCAAGGACTGGGACGGAGCCCGGCGGCTCACGCATGCGAGGACGCTGGTCGTCATCGCCCACATGAGGCGGCGCACCGGAGTGGAGCGCCACAATCTCGCTCCCTGGGCGAACCGCGAATCCGAGCTCAAGACGTTCAGGTTCACCGGCGCGCGGCAGGTGTCGCCGGGCGCGGTTCTCATCCAGGTCAGCGAGGACAGCTACCGCACCGCGGAACAGGGGATGTCGGTGGACGACCCGGCGGTCTATCTCATGTTCAAGTCGCGCGGCGGATTCGTCGTGGGCGACAAGAAGGCCGGGGTCGAGTTGAGCGACGTCAGCGACCATTCGGTACGAGCCGGCTATCCCGGATACGTCGACCAGCAGGTCCAGGCGCAGGCCCGGCGAGAGTCGGCGCTCTTCGACGGACGACATCGGTAAGGCCTTACCGAAACTCAGCCCCCGCGATGTACGCGAGGTGGTCCCGCGCCTTCGCGATGTCCGCCTCGTACTTCAGGATGATCGCCAGCGTATCCGCCACCAGCTGCGGCTCGAGCGTCGCGGCGTTCAGGATCGTCAGCGCGCGCACCCAGTCGAGCGTCTCGCTGATCGACGGCGGCTTCTTCAGATCGAGCTTCCGCACCGCCTGCACCGCCGCGACCACCTTCCGCGCCAGCTGATCGGCCACGCCGGGAACGCGCGAACGCACGATCTCCAGCTCGCGCTGTGGCGTGGGGAAATCGATGTACAGGTGCAGGCATCGCCTCTTGAGCCCATCCGACAGCTCGCGCGCTGCATTGGAGGTCAGGACGACGCGCGGCGTGTGCACCGCCCGGACGGTGCCCAGCTCGGGCACCGTTACGGCACTGTCGGCGAGCACCTCGAGAAGGAACGCCTCGAACTCCGGGTCGGCCTTGTCGATCTCGTCCACCAGCAGCAGTGCCGGGTCCTTCGATCGGATGGCCGCGAGGACCGGTCGAGGGAGCAGGAACCGTTCGCTGAAGAAGAGATCGTCGGAGCTGGCGATCCGTTCGGCCGCTTCCGCCAACGTTCCCGTTCCGGCGATGGTCTCGGCGATCTTGTCCTTGAGCAGCTGCGTGTAGAGAAGCTGCTTCGCGTACTCCCACTCGTACAGCGCCTTGGACTCGTCGAGGCCCTCGTAGCATTGCAGCCGCAAGAGCGTGCGACCCGTGGCCTGGGCGAGCGCCCGGGCCAGCTCGGTCTTGCCGACCCCCGCGGGACCTTCGACCAGGATCGGCTTCTCCAGCCGGTCGGCCAGAAAGGCGCTGGTCGCGATCTCCGGCGACGGCAGGTAACCCGCGCCGCGGAGGCGTTCCGCCGCGTCCTCGACGGTCTGCAGCGCGTGAGCCATCGCGCGTTGTGTAACATGCCACGCACCGCGCAGGGAGTTTCGCACTGGCACCCCTCGTGCACCCCCTCCTCGCGTGAACCGGAAACTGGCGCTCATCCTCGCGGCGATCGTCCTTCCTGGCGGTTTCATCGCCCTTTTGGGCGCCATGTTCCTGAGAGCGCTCGGCCAGACCGAGCGGGGCCGCAAGGTGTTCGCCCTGGCGCGCAAGCGCGTCCCCCGGTGGCGCCGGATCGCGCCGGCGTTCCGGGAACGACAGGTTGCGTAGGAAAAGCGCTTCCGCTGGGTAAGGGAGTTCCTACGCCTCGTCGCGGTGAGCGCCGAGCTCGATCCGGATCGCCAGCGGCTCGCCTTCCATCTCGCGTACCGCGGCGAAGCACGAATCGCCCGTGCAGGTGAACTCCACGCTCACGCGCGTGTCTCCGATGCGCAGCCGCTCCAGCCTCACCCGCTCGAGCGGTTTCGGCAGGTGCGGGTTCACGATCTTGAGCGTCTTCCTCGGCGCGTCGGGATAAATGCCGAGGCAGGCGCGCAGCATCAGGAAGAGCGCTCCGGAGGCCCACGCCTGCGGGGAGCAAGAGACCGGATAGCTGACCACCAGGTCTCCCTCCGCGCGCCCCATGCCGCAATAAAGCTCCGGGAGGCGATAGTGGCGGAATTGGCGGCACGCGTCGTACGCGCCTGCGAGCACCTGCGCAGCGATCTTCTGCATGCCATAGTTCGACAGCCCCATCGCGATCAGCGAGTTGTCGTGCGGCCAGATCGTGCCGTTGTGGTAGCTGAGCGGGTTGTACGGCCGCTGCCCCTTCGCCAGCGTCCGGATTCCGAACCCGGAGAAGCTGTCCGGCGACAGCAGCGTCCGCGCGACCCTGCGGGCGCGCACCTCGGGGACCGCGCGCGAGAACAGCAGGTGCCCCGCCTTCTCCATCCAGAAGGCCTCGTCGAGGCGGCGCACGAGCTGTTGCGCCGAGCTCGTGCAGCGCGCGGCGTCTTCGCGCCGGCCGAGCTGCCGGTACAGGCGCGCCATCCGCCGCCACGCATCGGCGCAGTATCCCTGCACCTCGACCAGCGCGATGGGCGGCTCGGCGGGGGTGCCGTCGGGGTGGGGGACGCCGTCCCAGGAATCCTTCCAGCCCTGGTTGCGGAGACCGCGCTCCGTCTTGCGCTGGTACTCGATGAAACCGTCGCCGTCCTTGTCGCCGGACTGCTCGATCCAGCGCAGCGCCGCTTCCGCCGCGGGAAGGAGCTGTTGCGCGGTGGCCTGGTCGTTCGTCCACTGAATGTATTCCGTGTAGAGGACCAGGAAGAGCGGCGTCGAATCCACGCTGCCGTAGTACGGCGTGTGCGGGACCTCGCCGGTACGCGCCAGCTCGCCGCGGCGGATCTCGTGCAGGATCTTGCCTGGTTCCTCCTCCCGGAAGTCGTCGGCCTTCTTTCCTTGGTGCGCGGCGAGGAACAACAGGGCATCGCGGGCGATGTCCGGATTGACGGGCAGCGCCTGGAACCCCGTGATCAGCGCGTCGCGGCCGAACGGCGAGGCGTACCAGGGGACGCCGGCGGAGATGACGCGCCGCCCGTCCCAGAACACGGAGAGCGCCTTGAGATCGGCGACCGCCTGCGCCAGGGCCCAGTTCAGCGCCTCTTCGTTGGTCTCGAACCTCGCGCTCGCTTCCGCCCACTGCCGGTAGTCCGCGCGCGCGCGCGCAACCCGCTCGTCGAATCTCCTCGGCGCCGGCGGCTGGGAGGGAGGGTGCGACCCGGGATACAGCCAGCCCGCGTCCGGCTCCTCGCTGACGATGGGCGGCGGCCGGTACCCGGGTTGCCGCGCGGCATCCGCGGCCTCGCGCACCGACGTCCCGGAGCGGACGGCGTGCAGCGAGGGAAGCGCGTGCAGCTCCAACCCTGCGCACTCGTTCGGGCCGAGGTGGAAGTGGAACCGCGCGTGGCCGCCTGCGATCTCGTCGGGAGAGCGCCCTGGAAAGAACACTTCGGCGCGATAGAGGACGCCGTCCCGGCCCTGGTAGCAGAAGACGACGCGGTCCTCGGACACGATGGGATGGAAATACGTCCCGCGCTCGCGCCGCCTGGCGCCGCGGACCTCGAACTGATCGGCGAAGTCGGAGGCGAACTCGTAGTCGACCCAGTAGTCGATGTCCCGGACGAGGTAGTTCGTCAGCGTCAGCCGCTCGACGAAATGATCGTCGATGAGCTGCTCGCGGCGGATGTGCAGGAAGTTCACCGGATCCTGGAACACGCCGCCGAAGTGGGTGCTGGTGACGGTCAGGTCGACCTGCGAGGTGTACTCGGCGCGGGTCTGGGTCGAGAGCACGACCGGAGGTCCGCCGGCCACCGTCAGGCGCAGCTTGCTGAGAAAGCGGGTGTCCTCGAAGTAGGCGCCCTGGTCGCGCGCGCCAGGCGGCCAGATGTCTCCGACGCGCCCCGTGACGGCGAAGAGGTTGCCGCGCTTGAGGACCAGCTTGTCGGTGCCCGTGGACTCCGGCAGCGAGCCCAGATCCTCGTAGCCGAGCAGCTCGGCCGCGCCGACGGTCGTCAGCGTGCCGTCGCGCACCTCAGCCCTCCGCTGCCGCGGCGTCGGCTGCGGCAACGAATGGCTCGGCCTGCGCCCGGCGGTACTGCTCGAGGTAGTCGTCGGCCATCCGCGCCGCCGACCAGCGCTGGATAGCCCCTGTGCGGATCCGCCGGCGGTCGAAGAGCTTGTCGGCGATCCGGGCGGCGGCCACCATCTCCGCCGGATCGTCGCAGATCACGCCGGTGATGCCGTCGTCGAGGATCTCCGGCACCGCTCCGCGCGACGTCCCCAGCACGGGAACGCCGCTCAACATCGCCTCGATGGTCACCAGGCCGAAGGGCTCTTCCCATTCGATTGGGAAGAGGAGCGCGCGGGCGCGGGCGAGCAGCGCGGCCTTGCGGCTGCCGCCCACGGGTCCGAGCTCGAGCACGCCGTGCCGCGCGATCAGCGGCTGCACCTCGGCATCGAAGTAATCGCGCTCATGCGGCTCGCCTGCCATCACCAGCGGCAGCCTGGCTCGGGAGGCGACCTCGATCGCCGCCGCCACTCCCTTTACCCGGTCGTAGCGCCCGAGGAAGAGCAGATAACCCTGGTCGTCCATCGGGCGATAGCGCGAGGGATCCAGGCCGTGGTGGACGACGGCAGCGACCTTGGCCGTCTCCTGCCGCGCCTGCGATCGGCTGATGGCGATCAGCCTCACTTCGGGCGTGCGCGCATAGAGGTCGCTGAGCTCTGGCACGTGATGGTGGTGGAGGGTGCAGATCACCGGCCAGGGAGAGATGCGCGCCATCTCCACTGCCGCCGGCGAGTGGACGTGGACGACATCGAAGCCGCGCGGATCGCGGGCGGCGTCGCGCAGCGACCAGGTGGCGTGGACCCGCTCGATGTCCCGGTCCGGCGGCCATTGCGCGGCCGGAAAGTAGGAGCGCACTTCGATTCCGGGAAGGTCGGAGTCGCCGGTCGCGTACACCACGACGTCCGTTCCCTTCGCCGTCAGTGCCTTGGCCAGCTCGGCGACCACGAGCTCGGTCCCTCCGTATCCCTTGGGGGGCACCGGCACGAAAGGCGTCGAGATGAGCGCCACCCGCAGCGTCATCGTCCCTCCGTTGAGGATTCAACGGAGCGAACGGTATGCATTCAACTACGGACAGGCACAGCGGACGGTCGTCAGGTGGGACGGTAGACGCGGTAGTCGATCTCCGGGAAGAGGTTGTCGCGCCCTTCCACGTTCGACAGCCAGCCTTCATCGATACCGGGACCCTTCAGCTGGTCGTAGAGCCGCGAGAAGCGTAGCAAGTGCTCGCGCGTCCGACGCACGGCATAGTCGACCATCGTGCCGGTCTTGATGATGAACGCCCAGTCGGACGACTGGGCGAGGAGCAGCTCCCGGGCTGCCTGGTTGAGCGCCCGGCGGGTGACTCCGCTCGCGTCGTGATGCATGCGCGCGAGCTCGATCATCCTCTCGGACGCCTTGTGTAGATAGCGGTAGATCCAGTCGTTGCCTTCGTCGAGCCACACCGCCGCGTACCCGCCGGCGCCCCACGAGGACATCGGCGGCTGCGCCAGCTGTTGCTCGGGGTGCTCGGAGAGATAATCGACCGGAGACTTCAGCCGCAGCACGTCCTGGTCGCGGGCGGCCTTGCGGATCAGATGGTCGAGGAAGATGGGGCCCTCGTACCACCAATGCCCGTACAGCTCGGCGTCGTACGGCGAGATCACGATCGGCGGAGGGCCCTCCCGGAACGAGGCCTGGAGAAACTCGATCTGCTTGGTGCGGTTGAAGAGGAAGTTGCCGGCGTGCGCCTCGGCGCGCGCCCGCGCCGCGGCGGGATCGTAGGGCTCCTTCTCTCCGAGAGCGACCTTGCCGGTGATCCGGAAGTACTTGATGCCGGTGTTCTTCCGGTCGCCGGTCGACTGGATGTAGGGCCGGATGTAGTCGTAATCGAGGTCCCAGCCGATGTCCCGGTAGAACTCGCGGTAGACGGGGTCCCCCGGGTATCCGTGCTCGGCGCTCCACACCTGCATCGAGCTCTCGGGATCCCGCGCGAACGCGGCGACGCCGCTCGGGGTGTACACCGGCGCGTACACTCCTCGCCGCGGCCGCGGCACGGCGTTCGCCAGCGCGTGCGAGTCGACGAAGAAGAAGCGGATGTTCTCGGCGGCGAGATAGCGATCGATCCCCGGCGCGTAGCCGCATTCCGGCAGCCAGATCCCTCGGGGGTCCCGCCCGAAGTGCATGCGGTAGTGCATGCAGGCGACCTGGATCTGCGCCCGGATCGACTCGGGATGGACCATCAGCGGCAAAAAGCCGTGCGTCGCGCCGCAGGTGATGATCTCCACCGCCCCGGCGTCCTGCAGACGCTTGAAGGCGCTCACCAGATCGCGCCGGTACCGATCGTGGAAGAGACGGCGGAGGTGGTAGAGGTGCTCGCGGTAGTGCCATGCGAGGGGTCCGAAGCGCGCGTCACCGCGGGTCCGGTGCACTTCCTTGTCGCAGAGCTCGCAGAGCGCATCGAGGCGCTTCGCGTACCGGGACATCAAGAGCTCGTCGCGGAGCATGCCGACGAGCGGCGGCGTCAGCGTCATCGTGATCCGGAAAGGGATCGCGTCGTCGACGCAGCGGTCGAACACCTCGAGCAGCGGAAGATACGTCTCGGTGATCGCCTCGTAGAGCCAGTCCTCTTCCAGGAACTCGGGATACTCGGGATGCCGCACGTACGGGAGGTGGGCATGAAGGACGATCGAGAGGGCGCCGTAGCTCACTGGTCGTCCCCATCCAGATCGGGGATCATGTGCGTCGCGCTCCAAGGCAGCTTGCCGCCCGGGCTCGAGCCGAACGGTCCGCCGACGCTCGACCCACTGAACGGACGCGGCTGCAGCCGCCGCTCCCAGCCCGCCGGCGCGGCGCCGCCGTAGTTGAGCGCGCGCCCTGCGGAGATGCCTGAGGCGATCGGCTGGTCGAGCGCCAGACGCAGGTAGAACGCCTCGAGCTGGTCGGAGGGAATCGCCGGAGGCAGCCGGATCGGCCTGGCGGCCCGCATCAGCCTGGCGCCGCGCTCGCCCACCGCCCACAGCTCCGGTCGAAGCTCGATCCCTGCGGGCAAGTCGCGCACGTACCACCCGCGGGCGTCGAGGTGCACTTCGGTCTCGCGCACCAGCTCGCCGCTGCCGTTCCGCGCGTTCCACAGCTTGAGCACGGAGCGGGCCGGGCCGAGGCCCATGAAGGCCTGCTCGATCTGCTGCGGCGAGAAGTCCCAATAGACGAACAGGGTCGTCGGATCGCGAACCAGCCCCACGAGCCGCGCATCCCCGTAGGCCCAGGGAAGCTCTCCCAGCCCTTCGTTGACGTGTCCGTGCTCCGGCTGTGGCGCCGCGGCTGCCGGCGTATGGACGCGGACGTCGGACTCCGGAACGATGCCCGGCGGCGAAAGCGGAATCCCGGGGTGCGAAGGTTCCCCGCGGTGCTGGTCGTGCACTTCCTGCGCGCTGCCCCGCTCCTGCCCGTTCTTCGCCGGCGGCGCGGGCGCTGCGGCCGTGCGGGCCGTATCCGGAGCCGGCCGGTCCGGAGGATCCGGCGTCGGCGAAGCAACGTCAGGTGTCGCACCCGATTCAATGGGCGCGCCAGCGCTGGATTTCGAACGTTTCGTCATCGGATGTGGTTCGGAGTACGACCGCGCCGCGAGACATAGATCGCAGCCAGCCTGCGCGCAACGCTTCCTCGCTCAGCCGCGTCACGGCAGCGACACGGGGTTGTGCGAAGAGCTACGGACCCGTCAGCGACTGCGCGTTGCGCAAAGCATAGTCCCGGAGCGCTGACTGCACATCTGGCGCAGGGCTGCTCGCATACTCCCGGTAGAGCTGGGCAGCCCTGCTCGGTTGACCGAGCGCACGGTACGCCTCGGCGAGCCCGAACAGCGGCGAGGCAAGCGACGGATCCGCCCCGCGCGCAGCGGAGTAGTCGGCGGCAGCCGAGTCGTAGTCGAGCAGACCCATCCGGGCGGACCCGCGCGCAACGAGCGCCACGGCATATCCGGGCTTGCGGCGGAGCGCCTCATCCAGGGCGGTCAGGGCCTCGCTGTAGTTGCGCTCATTGATCATCCGGACCGCCACGGTGTAGCGCTCGCGAGCGCCCGCTTCGTCGACCGCGGGCTTCGGCGGAGCCATCTCGGGCTGCGACGGAGCGGTCTCGCGCTGCGACGGGGCGTAGCTGGCGATCCGCGCGGCGTCGGCGGCCGGCTTCGGCGGAGCGAGCGCCGCCATCCTCTCCCGCGAGGCGCCGATGCCCTGCTGTGCCCTTGCGTTCCTCGGCTCGAGACGGAGGGCGCGCGAGAACGATTCCACGGCCTCCAGGTCGTGCCCCATGCGCGCGTAGGTTTCGCCGAGCTTCACCCAGACGGTGGCGCTGCCCGGGTCCTCGCGCGTCAGGTCTTGGTAGGCGAAGAGCGCGTCGCGGAAATCCCTGGCCGCGAGCGCTTTGTCACCCGCGCTCACCAGCGAGAGGGCGTCGGCGGCGAGCAGGACGGCGACAAAGAAGGACATGCCTGGAGAGTACCGGCGGATCCGGCGGGACCAAAATTCGCGGCCCGCGCACCCGGGACCACCGTCGCGCACAACAGGCCGTGCCAAGAGCAATAGCGCCAAACCCCGCAGCTCCGCTGCGGGGAGGCGCTAGTCGATCTTACGGTCGATGATGGTCGCGATCCCCATCCCGTAGCCAATGCACAGCGTGATCAGCGCCCGCCGCTGCCCGGTCCGCTCCAGCTCGTGCAGCGCGGTGGCGAGCAGCATTGCACCGGTCGCGCCCAGCGGATGTCCGAGCGCAATCGCACCGCCGTTGGGATTCACCTTCTCCATGGGAATCCCCAGCTCCTGCGCGACGACGATGGGCACCGGCGCGAAGGCCTCGTTGATCTCGAAGATGTCGATGTCGTCGATCGACAGCTCGGCCTGCGCCAGCGCCTTTCGGGCGGCCGGGATCGGTCCGGTCAGCATCAGCACCGGGTCGCTGCCCGCGACCGACATGGAGATGATGCGCGCGCGCGGCTTGAAGCCGAGCGACCGCGCCCGGCCCTTCGAGGCGATCACGACCGCGGCGGCGCCGTCGACGATCCCGGAAGAGTTGCCGGCGTGCAGGACGCCGTCCTCCTTGAACGACGGCTTCAGCGCAGCCAGCGCCTCGAGAGTGGTGCCCGGGCGAGGATGCTCGTCGCGGTCGAAGGTCCGCTCGCCGAGCTTGAGCGGAAGGATTTCGCGGGAGAACCAGCCGTGCTCGATGGCGTTGGCGGCCTTGCGCTGCGAGGAGACCGCGAACTCGTCGAGCTGGCGGCGGCTGTATCCCCACTTCGCGGCGATCATCTCCCCGGAGAGGCCCTGCGGCACGAGATTGGGCCACTGCTCCACCAGACCGGGCGAGGCGGGGCCGTCGCCCCCGATGGCATCGGACCCCATCGGCACCCGCGTCATGTGCTCGACTCCGCCGGCCACCACCAGCTGTGCGGCGCCGCTGCCCACCGCCTGTGCGCCGAAATTCACTGCCTGCAGGCCGGAGCCGCAAAAGCGGTTCACGGTGGTGCCGGGCACTTCGACGGGGAGGCCCGCCGCCAGCACCGCTCCACGGGCGACGTTCATCCCCTGCTCGCCCACCTGCGTGACGCATCCCATGATCACGTCGTCGACGTCCTCGGGCCTCACGTTGGCGCGCTCCAGCGCGCCGGTCAGCGTGCGCGCCAGCAGATCGACAGGGTGCAGCGACGAAAGCGCGCCCTTCCGCTTGCCACGGGCGGTCCGGACCGCATCGATGATGATCGCTTCTCCCATGCTTCCGCCCTCATCCCTCAGGGATGCCGAAATGGATTCTTGCGAACGATGGTCTGGGCCCGCTCGGCGCCAACCGACACGGCGATGGTTTCGACGCCGACGAGCTGCTCGACGCGCTCGATGTACCGCCGGGTATTCTCGGGCAGCTCCCGGTACTCGCGCTGATCCCCGAGCCGCTCCTTCCAGCCTGGCAGCTCCTCGTAGATCGGCTGGGCCTGCTCGAGCAGCTCGGGGTCGGAGGGGAACTCGGTGACGGTCTTTCCGTTGGGAAGCTTGTAGCCGATGGCGACCATCAGCTTCTCGAAGCCGGTGAGCACGTCCAGCTTGGTCATCGCCAGCCCGGAGAGCCCATTCACCCGCGCCGCGTAGCGCAGGACCAGGGCGTCCAGCCATCCGCACCGGCGCGGGCGCCCGGTGGTGGCGCCGAACTCCGCGCCGATCTTGCGCAGCTTGTCGCCGGTGGCGTCGGTCAGCTCGGTCGGAAGCGGGCCGTTGCCGACCCGCGTGGTGTACGCCTTGGTGATTCCAATGACCGAGTGGATGGCCGTCGGACCCAGTCCCGCTCCGACGGCGGCATTGCCGGCGACGGTGTTCGACGAGGTGACGTACGGATACGTACCGTGATCGATGTCGAGCAGCGTCCCCTGGGCGCCCTCGAAGAGGACGGCGCGGCCTCTCGCCACCTCGTGGGAGAGGACCTCGCTCGCGTCGCCCACGTACGGGCGCATGCGCTCGCCGAGCTCCAGCGCCCACTCGATCAGGGGCTGCAGCTCGCAAGTCTCGCCGCCCAGGGCCTTGATCTGCGAGTTGGCCTCCTTCAGGCGATCGTCGAGCTTGTTTTGCAGCGCCGGCGGCTTGAGGAGGTCGCGGATGCGGATCCCGCGGCGGGCTACCTTGTCCTCGTAGCAGGGGCCGATTCCGCGACCGGTGGTGCCGATGGCCTTCTGTTTCTCGCGGCCGGCGTCGATGCGCTTGTGGTACGGCAGGATCACGTGGGCGTTGTCGCTCACCACGAGCTGCGCCGGGTCGGCGAGCAGCCCGCGGCTGCGGAGAAGATCGATCTCCTCCATCAGCGCCTCGGGATCGACCACCACGCCGTTCCCGATGATGCACTTCTTGCCCGGGTGCAGGACGCCGCTCGGGACGAGGTGGAGCACCGTCTTCACGCCGCCGACCACCAGCGTGTGCCCGGCGTTCGCCCCTCCCTGGTAACGCACCACCACGTCGGCCCAGGAGGTGAAGAGGTCGACGACCTTCCCCTTCCCTTCGTCGCCCCACTGCGCGCCGACGATCACCACGTTGGACATGGAGATGTCCCTATCACGGGGGCGCGCCGCGGCGGTACGTGGCTGGAGTCGCGCCCTGCTCCTGCAGCTCGGAATGATCCGCCGATGCTTCGAAGACGCGCTCGGTCAGCGCGCCGCCCGATCCGCGGATGAAGATCGAGATCGAGCGGCCGGCCGGGGAGAACTCGCCCCGCGCGGTCACGGTGGGCGGCTTGCCCGAGAGCACCGCTGCCTCCTTGGGCGCGTTGAAGAGCAGCCAGTCCTTGGGAGCCGACTGACGTTCCCAGGTTCCCACCAGCCAGGAGATGTCCGCTCCCGCCGTGGACACGGCGGGCGGACCCGCATCGACCGGCGCCGCGGCCCTGGGGGCGGCGGCATGCTGCTCTTGCCGCCCGCGAGAGCACCCGAGCAGGAGCGCGATGGCCAGCGCGGCGGTCGGCTTCACAGGTTGACCTGATGCACGCTGCGCACGTTCGGGAGCTTGCGCAGACGCTCGAGCACGTCGGGCGCGGCGACCGAGTCGACGTTCACCAGCGCCAGCGCCTCTCCGCTCTTCCGGTCGCGGGCGAGAGCGAACTGGGCGATGTTCACCTGCGCCTCACCCAGCGTCCGCCCGACGTTGCCGATCACGCCGGGCTTGTCGTCGTTGTGCATGACGAGGATTGCGCCGTCCGGCACGGCCTCCAGCTCGAACTTGTCCACGCGGACGAGGCGCGGCTCCCGCTTTCCCACGATGGTCCCGGACACCGAGGTGGTCATCTCCTTGCCGCAGCGCAGGCGGACCGTGAGGAGGCTGGCGAAGTCGGGCGTATCGCTGGTCTTCACCTCCTGCACCGAGAGCCCCCGCTCGCGCGCCAGCGCTGGAGCCGAAACCTCGTTGACCGGTTCGGCGAGGAACGTGCCGAGAACGCCCTTGAGGACCGCGGCGGTGAGCGGCGCCGTCGGGTGCTGCGCCACCTCGCCGGCGTAGGCGATCTCGATCTGCTCGGGCGCGCCGCACGCGCCCTGCGTCGCGAGCTGGCCGGCGAACGTGCCCAGCTTCGCCGCCAGGCGGAGGAAGGGTCCCAGCCGCTCCAGCACCTCGCCGGTCACCGAAGGCACGTTCACGGCGTTGCGGACGGTCCCCGTGGTCAGGTACTCGACCATCGCCTCGCAGACGATCACCGCGACGTTCTGCTGCGCGTCCTCGGTGCTGCCGCCGAGGTGCGGGGTGCCGATGAAGTTCTCGCAGGCGAAGAGCGGGTGATCGGCGGGCGGCGGCTCCGTCTCGAAGACGTCCAGTGCCGCGCCACCCAGCCGCTTCGACTGGAGCGCCCCGGCCAGCGCCTTTTCGTCGACGAGGCCGCCGCGGGCGCAGTTGATCAGGAGCGCTCCCGGCTTCATCTGCGCGATCTGCGCCGCGCCGATCATGTTCTTCGTCTGTTCCGTCAGCGGGACGTGCAGCGTGATGGCGTCGCTGCGGCGGAAGATCTCCGCCAGCTGCACCAGCTCGACGCCCAGCTTCGCCGCCGCCTCTTCGCTGAGGAACGGGTCGTAGGCGATCACCTTGAGCCCGAACGCCTTGGCACGCTGGACCACCAGGGCGCCGATGTTCCCGGTGCCGATCACGCCCAGCGTCTTGCCGAACAGCTCCCGCCCCGAGGCGAATTTCTTCTTCTCCCACTTGCCGCCGCGGGTGCTCTGCGAGGCATCGGCGACCTGGCGGGCGAGCGCGAGAAGGAGCGCGACGGTGTGCTCTGCGACGGAGACGCTGTTGCCGCCGGGGGCGTTCATCACCACCACGCCACGACGGGTGGCAACGTTGAGATCGATGTTGTCCACGCCCGTGCCAGCCCGCCCGATCACCCGCAGCCGGGTCGCCGCTGCAAGCAGATCGGAGGTGACCTTGGTCGCGCTGCGGACCGCGAGCGCGTCATACCCGCCGATGACCTCCCTCAGCTCGGCGGGCTTCAGTCCGGTGCGGAAGTCGACCTGCGCCCCGGGGATGCGCTCGAGAATGGTCTTCGCCTCGGGAGAGAGATCGTCGGAGATGAGGATGCGCATCAGCGGCCTCCGGCGAACGATTGCTGCGCGGCCGCCAGTCCCGCTCCGAGCTCTACGCGGGCCCCGAGGTCGTGCAGGCCGCGCTCGACGGCGCCGATCACCACCAGCATGTCGAAGTCGTCGAAGTATCCGAGGTGGGCGATGCGGAAGATCCTTCCCTTGGCGCCGTCCTGCCCGCCCACGAGCTTGATCCCGTATCGGTTGAAGAGGTGCTTGACGAGTTTTTCGGAATCGACCCCGTCGGGCGCCACCACGGTGGTCATCGCGGACGAGGGGCTCTTCGAATAGAGCGTCAGCCCCAGCGCCTGCATGCCGGCGCGCGCCGCCCGGGCCATCCGTTCATGGCGCGCGAAGACGTTCTCCAGGCCCTCCTCGCGGAACATGGCGAGCGACTCGTCGAGGCCTTCCACCAGCGCGATGGCGGGCGTCCACGCCGTCTGGTTCTTGCGCTGGTTTTCGCGCTCGCGCTTGATGTCGAAGTAGAAGCGAGGCAGATCGGCCGACTCGTTCAGCTTCCACGCCTTCTCTCCGGCGGCGAGGAAGGCGATCCCCGGCGGCAGGCCCAGGGCCTTGTGCCCGGCGCTGACCAGCACGTCGATGCCCCACTCGTCCACTGATGGCATCGACCACCAGGATGGCGCCGGTCTTCGCCGTCACCTGGGCGAGCTCGCGGATCGGGTGGTAGACGCCGGTGGAGCTCTCGTTGGCCTGGACGTACACGGCCTTGGCTTGCGGGTTCTCGCGCAGCGCGCTCGTCACCGCCGCCGGGTCGACGGGATGTCCCCATTCGCACTTGAGCGTGACCGCGTTCACCCCGTACGCCTTGGCGAACTTGCCCCAGCGCTCCCCGAACTTGCCGCCGTCGACGACCACGGCGGTGTCGCCCTTGCGCAGGAAGTTCACGAAGGCGGCCTCCATCGCGCCGGTCCCGCTGGCCGCGAACACGAGGACGTCCTGCTTCGTCTGGAAGAGCCAGCCCAACCCCTCGCGCACGCGGCCGAAAACGGCCTCGAACTCCGGCGAGCGGTGGTGGACTATGGGCCGCGCCATCCGCAAGGAGAGCCTCTCCGGGACGGGCGTCGGACCAGGGGTGAGCAGGCGGATCTTCTTCACGGCGCTCCTCCTCAGCGGTGAAGGTTGGATAGGGGTGTTAGCGCGGCGTGTCAAGACGCCGCTGCGTCGAGGGCTCGCGGCCGATGTCCCGGGCCATCCGGACCGCCTTCTCGACCAGCTCGCCGTTGGAGCGCGCCATCCGCGTTCCCTGGACGTCGAGATAGAAGTTGTCTTCCAGGCCGACGCGTACGTTCCCGCCCAGCGCCAGCGCCGCACAGACCATCCGCCACTGCTCGTGCGAGATGCCGATCACCTCCCAGGTGCTGCCTTCGGGCGCCTCGCGGGCCTGCACCGCGAGGTTCTCGGCGGTGGCGCGGATGCCTCCGAGGACGCCCATGATGAAGCTGAACTGCAGCGGCCGCTTGAGCAGGTCCTTGTCGAGCAGCGGCCAGACGGAGTTGGTGTGGCCGACGTCGAAGCATTCCAGCTCCGGCTTCACCCCGGCTTCCTTCATGACGGCGAGCAGATACGAGATGTCCCGGAACGGGTTCTCGAAGACGAAGTCGAAGACGAACTCCTTCCGCTTCGCGGAGTACTTCGCGTAGTTCATCGAGCCCATGTTCAGCGCGCCGAGCGCGGGGCGCACCTGGGCGATGTGCGCGACGCGGCCCTCCATCGGACCGAGGCCGCCGGTGGAGAAGTTGAGGATCACCGGGCAGCGCCGTTCGACCTCGCGCCGGATCGCGGCGTAGACGGCCGGCTCGTAGGTCGGGCTACCCTCGTCCGTGCGGGCGTGGATATGGACCACCGCGGCCCCTGCTTCGTACGCGCGGCGCGCTTCCTCGGCGATCTCCTCCGGCGTGTACGGGACCCACGGGCATTGGTCGCGGTTGGCGAGCACGCCGGTCAGCGCACAGGTGACGACGACCTTGTCCAGGCCCATCAGCGTCCCTTGAATTCCGGCGGGCGCTTCTCCAGGAACGCGGCGATGCCCTCCGCCGCATCCTCGAGCCGCGCATTGATCGAGAGCTGGGCGCAGAGCGCCTCGAGCTGCGCTTCGTAAGGAAGGTCCTGCGTGGCGTAGAACGCGCGGCGGCCGAGACGCAATGCAGCAGGGCTTTTGCGGACGAGAAGATCGAGCAGCTCGCCCACGGCGTCCGACAGCCGGGGGCGCGGCACCACGCGATTGACGAGCCCGAGCGAGAGCGCTTCCGCGGCGTCGATGCGGCGTCCGGTCAGCGCCAGCTCCAGGGCGGCCCGCCGCCCGATACAGCGCGACAACGGCGCCAGCGCCATGTACGGGAAGAGGCCCACGTCCACCTCGGGCGTTCCGAACTGCGCATCGTCGACGGCGACCGCGAGATCGCAGGAGGCGAGCAGCCCCATGCCGCCTCCGATGACGGCGCCGTTCACCACCGCGACGACGGGCTTGCCCAGCCGGGAGAGCTCCGCCAGCAACCCCGCGTAGGCGCGCCGCGCTTCGTACGCCTCGATCCCGGAGGCTTCCGACGCTGCGGCGCTGGAGGCGAGATCCATACCGGAGCAGAAAGCCTGCTCTCCGGAGCCAGTGACGCAGATGACGCGGGCCTGCGCGTCGGCATCGGCCCGCACGAGAGCGCCCCGCAACGTCGCGATGAGCTCGCTGGAAAGCGCGTTGCGCTGCGCAGGCCGATCGAGGACCAGCCAGCGCGCCGCTCCCCGCGGTTCTTCCCGAAGCCCGGACATGGGACCCCACGGTGCCGGGGTACGGCCGCAGCGTCAAGCGGCGAACATCGTGCGGACCACGGAGACGAGCCGATCGACGTCGCGCTTGCCGAGATTGTGCTTCCGGCACGCGTCGATCAGCGGCCGATACATCGCTTCGACGTTGGCGCTCTCGCGATCGTCGAGGAAGAGATCGGCCATCCGGACTTCCAGCGCTTCGGCGATGGCGGCGAGCGTCTCCAGGTGCGGGGAGCGCTCGCCGCGCTCGATCATCGAGAGGAAAGAGACGCTGATCCGCGCACGCTCGCTGAGATCCTCCTGCGTCATGCGCCCGGAGCGCGACATCCGGAGCTGGCGGATCCGGCGCCCGACTTCCCTGACCACGGTCGAGTGGATAACTCGCTCCGACGCCCTTCGCCCGGTTCGCTGCAACGGGAAGTTACCTACCAACGGGACTGCCATTTTCAAAGACACCGCCAGTGAAATCCAGTTGCGAAACGTTTAAAATGTCGCGAACGACCCCAGGGATTTCAAGTCGATGCGAAACGCGAAGCCCGGGGCGCGGAGCAGCCGCAGATCGTGGAAGGGCACGCTGGCGGAGAGCTGCAGGCCCGCGCAGCGGCAGGGCGTCTCCAGCGTGACCGAGACCGCGTGCGTCCAGTTCGCGAAGTCGACCGGCGTGTCGCCTGGCGTGTGCGTCACGTCGTAGGCGAGGCGGAGCCCGAGTGGCAGCGGTCCCGAGACTCCGGCGTTCGCGCTGCCGGTCAGCGCGGAGGAAGCGGAGGCGAACCGGGCCGCCGAGAAGAGCTCGTCGATCCCGCCGCGAAGCCGCTCGCTCGAGGCGCCGCGGAGCATCTGGATCGAGGTGTGCACCTCGTCGCCACGGGGATCGCGGATGCCGGCGGAAGCCCCGAAGGCGGAGATCTCGTGCAGCGACCAGTCGTACCGCACCGCCCCCGTCAGATTCCCGCTTCCCACCTGTACCGACGCGACGGCGCTCCCCTCACCAAGCCGGGCTCTGCCTCCTCCTGCCCAGAGGAGCGCGTCCTGGAGGAGATCGAAGCGGAGGATGCGCCCCGCGGTGCGCCCCGGCCGCGTCCACACGGACTGGGAGATCGAAGCCGTCGCCTCGACGGCGCCGCTGGCGGGGGCGGCCGAGTCGATTTCGTCGTAGGGTCGCCGCGACGCCGGCACTCCGGCGATCCGCTGATTGAGCGGGAGCTCCGGCCGCTGATCGGCTCCAAGCCCCTGCTCTGCGTTGTCGGGACGCGCTGCGAACGTCGACCCGCCCGCGTCGGTGAGGTCGCCGATCGGTGGCCCGCCGGACTGCAGCGGCTTGCTCAGCGCCCGCACCGCGAAGGCCGGCTCGATGCGGTGCAGCGCGCTTCCATAACGCCTCTCCAGCGGAAGCGCCGCGCTGGCTCCGAGCAGGGCGTAGGCGCGCGTCCGGTTCCGGTCGGAATAGCCTTCGAGGATCCAGCCGTCGACGCGGCCGCCTCCTTCGAGGCGGAGGTCGACGGGAAACGTCGGCGAACCCGACAAGGTGATCCGCGGGGCGAGATCGAGGCGCAGCGCCGGCGCGCGCGACGGGTCGCCGGAGCCGACCTGCGGATCGATGGCGCGGTCGGTCAAGCCGAACCCGGTCGTCCGCTCGAGGGAGTCGGGCTTGCCGAAGCGCCCGAATTGGACTGCGCTGGCTTCCACCGCGAAGGTCGCCGGTCCGATCGGCGTCGGAGCGAGCTGCGCAAACACGGCTGGCAGCCTCTGGAAGGTCGTGCCCGCGTCTCGGCCGAACAGGCGCCGATCGGGCACCGCCGGGTTGGCGATGCGCATGTCCTGCATGAGCGTCGCATCGGCTCCGACCGTGAGCGGTCCCCTGGCGCTCCACAGACCGACGTCGGTGGTGAACAGATCGTACGAATTTTCGATCGATTGCGCCGCCTGGTCCCGCAGGGCCATCACGTCGCTGACGGCGATTCCGGAACCGGCGAAGGTGGCTCCGCCCGCCTCCGTCCGGTGCGCCAGATGCGCGATGCCTCGCGCCCCTCCGTACCCGCGGCCCGGTCCGGCGCCCCCCGGGTCGTGCTGGTCGAGGTCGTAGAAGAGGTCCAGCGCCAGCGAACCGGAGGTTCCCTCCACAGGAGCGTAGCGGCCTTCGAGGCCGAGGCGGGGTCCTTTGATCGAACGCAGCCCCGGAGCTTCCTGGTGCGCGTGCCCTCCCGTGTACCAGCCCGGCGCCACCGTCACGTCGTAGCTGCGGCCCAGCGTGAGGAAAATGGGCTGGGCATAGGTGAAGCCGATGGGCCCGCCGTATCCGATCACCGGGGCGAGAAGGCCCGATTGCCGGTTGGTCAGCGGCAACGAGAGCGGAAAGAGCGGTAGCGCCGCTCCGAGCAGATGCAGGCGGACGCCGCGGAGGTCCGCGCGGTCGTCGCCGATCTCGGCGGTCCGGGCCCAGAGCTCGTAGTCGGGCTCGCCGGCGCAGTCGCAAGGCGTCAGCGAGACGTCCTCGGCGAGGAACCGGCCGCGCTGCAGCTGCCGCACGCGGGCGGCGTGCAGCGTGAGCGTGTTGGCGCCGGAGCGCGGCGCATCGGGATTGGCGGGTCGCTCCTTGAGGAAGAGCACGGCCTTCGACAGCTCGGCGGTGTGGGAGTTGAGGTCCACCACGGCGGCGTCGGCGAGGAAGACCTGCCGATCCTGCACGCCAAGCACGCCGCCTTCGAGCCAGAGGACGCCCCGGGCCCGATCCAGCGTCCCCGAACCGGCGCGGAGCAGCCCGGGCCCGCGTCGTGCAACGACGTGCCCTTTCAGCTGCAGGAGTTGTTTCTCCCAGGCGTACGAGATGCGGTCGGCCGCGATCTCGACCTCGCTGCCTGGAGGACCTGCGAAGAACCGGTTTTGCGCCCGCACCGGCCGCGCCAGGGCGATCACGGCAAGGGCAGCCGTCGCGGCAACGCGGAGCACGTAGAGCGACTATTGAGGCGCGGAGAAGGTCACCGTCAAGACCGAGCCGGTTTGAGCGAGCTGATACTCGGCATGCTCGCGAAGCTCGATCCGCACGTCGGTGCCGCCGGGCACCAGCATGGGCACCACGCGCTGGACGGCGCCGCCGAAGAATCGCGTGTCGAGCGGACGGCGGTTGTTTGGCAGGGGAATCGCGGCGCTGGGGAGGTGCAGCAACACCGCGGAAGCGTCGTCGCTCACCCCGTACTCGAGCGGCTGGTCGCTGCGGACGATCACCTCGCCGCCGCGGACGGGACGGAAGCCGATGCCGGTGATCCGATGGCCCCGGGCAGCCGGGTGAGACGGTGCGACGGAAGGCGCGTCCGCGGGCTCGGCGGTTCTTTCCACCGCGGCGGGCGGCTTGGGGCCGGCGGGCGTCTCCGCGGCGGCGGGCGTCTCCGCGGCGGCGGGCGCTTTCGGGGCGGCGGGCGGCTCCATGGCGGGCGGCGGCTCCACCGTGGGCGGCTCCATGGCGGCGACCGTCTTCGCGGCGGAGTCGACCGCTGGTTCGGGGGCGGGCTTCGGCTGCGGCTGCGCGGGTTGCTTCATCGCCACCTTCGCGCCGCTCTTTCGCCCGAGCTTTCGGGCTGCCTTCTCCTCCGCTTCCCGGTGCCGCTGCTCCGCGAGAGTCTTCTTCAGGGCCTCCGCCTTTTCCGCCGGGGTGCGGGGCCGCGAAGCGGCGGCGTCTTCCGGCGGTTGCGGAGGCTTCGATCCGACCAGCGAGACCTTGGGCAGCGATGCGACCTTTTCCGCCTCGCCGTCGGCGGGCGCGTCGGCCGTTCGGACCGCGCCGGGCCGCGGAACGCGAACCTCCACGCGCTTGCCGTCGGCCCGGACGTCGAACTCCGCGTCTACCGACAGCTCGATGACGATGCGGACGGTCCGCAATCCCGCCTGCGCGATCGCGGCGCGGCGAAGCGTGCCGTCCTCGATCTCCAGCTCGCGCTCCTCGGCGGCGATCTCGGCGTCGGCGAAGTCGACCACGACACGCGGCGGCGAGAGCAGCTTCATGGTGGTGAACGAAAGCGGGCGATCGCCGTCGATTTCGACGGAGCTCGCGCGGTCGTCGCCGTGTGCGCGGATGCCCAAGACCCGGCCCTGCTCTTCAGCGGCCGCGCCCAACGCCAGCGCCAGCGCGCCGCACGCGAGAGTGAAGGTTTTCCGTCTCACGCACCTGGAACGCTAACACGCGGTCAGGACTCACCCAAAAGACCGACAGGCCCGAGGCGCGAGCGCCGCGCAGCGTATTCCACCAGGTCCTTCACGTCCGCACAGATCTGGTGGATGTCGGTGCCCATGGTGAGCTCGAGGTGGCTGTTCTCCTTCACCGGGCGCCAGAGCAGGTATTCGCTGCGCGCCGCGCGATAGATGCCGTGCGTGCTGCTGGCAGAGGCGATCTTGTCGAGGTCGCCGAAGAAGATTGCCATCGGGATCGAGATGTCGCGGAAGTGCGCCTTGTAGTCGTAGCCGGTGCGGTAGCACTTCATCTCGTCGTTGCGGATCCAGCGGGCGAACTGCTCCATCACCCGCCGCGGCTCCTTCTCGCCGCCCTGCGAGAGCAGCCAGCGGAAGTCCTCGGCGGTGACGCGGCTCGGGTTGAGCAGCGAGCCGATGTAGCGCGAGATCAGCTCGTACCGGCGGAGATTGTTCTCGGTGGCGGCGCGCGCGAGCGTGCGGAGGAAGGCGTCCACCGGGACGTGGTTGAACTGGATGGGCTTGAATTCGCTCTGCGGGTCGGCCAGCAGATTCGCGGCGCGGGCGAGGAACCGCACCTTGCGCAGCATGGCGGCGGCGCTATGCCGCGTCCGTCCGGCCACGCTGGCCGCGCGGCAGGCGGCGTCGAGAAGTGGACCCATCAGCGCCGGCCCGAACAGCGCCGCGGCGCGCAGGCCGAGGAACCCGCGGCCGATGTCGCTCGGCGCCCCGATGGCCACGAGTCCCGCGAGATCGTCGTGGCAGCCCGCGTAGCCGTACCCCAGCATGCCGCCCATGCTGGCGCCGAGGTAGAAGATCCGGGAACGGCCAGTCACCTTCTTCACCGCCGCGACGGCTGCCGGAACGTCGTAAAGGAAATAGCTGTCGATGTCCCAGTCCCAGTCCAGGTCCCGCGGTTGAAGCCCTCGCTTGCGCTGGAGCTCCCGGTTCGACAGGCCATGCCCGCGGAGCTCCACGATGTGGATGTCCGCCCCGTACGCGAGCAACTGCTTGACGAAGTCGCCGCAGGTGAAGGCATGCCGGTTCTGCGACCAACCCGGCACCAGCAGCATCGGCTGCCCAAAGATCGGCTGATCCCACGGCTGCGAGACCGGCTTGTACCGGGAGATCTGGAGCACCCACCCGTCGTCCGTGGGCGCGTCGTAGATCTCCTTCGAATACAGCGATTTGAACGCGATGCGGTCGAGGTCGCTTTGCGCGGGTGGGAACTGGACGTCGAGGCGGCGCATGGCTCCTTTCGAACCCGTCGCGGCCTCGAACCCCCCTGGGTCCGCGCGTACCCTAAGTTAGGGTGGGTGTGACGGTGTGGCAAACTCGCTTACAACCGCTCGGCCGGCATTGTCGAGTGGCGTTCTCCGAGCAGGAGGGCGCGCGCCTCCCCGGCCAGGTAGAGCGACCCGCAACAAAGCACCACGCCGGGCCGGTCGCGGGCCGTGGCGAGGGCCGCCGCCACGTCCGGATGGACCTGGCCCGGACGGATGAGCGACAGCTTCTCAGGCGGCATCGCCCGAGGCGACGAGGGCGCGCAGTAGTGGACGGATCGGGCGAGCGGAGCGAGCGCGTCCAGCATTGCCGCCGCGTCCTTGTCCTCCAGCGCGCCGAAGACCAGGTGGAGTGGACGACCCCGCAGGAGCCGCGGAAGGGCGTGCGCAAGGGCGCGCGCCGCATGGGGATTATGGGCGCCGTCCACGTAGACGTTTCCGAATGACTCGAGTCGCGCCGGCCAGCGGGCGGATTGCAATCCGGTCTCCGCGTGCCGCGCGTCGCACAGCCCGCTGGCCTCCAGCAGTGCACAGGCCAGCGCCGCATTGGCTCGCTGGTGGCGTCCGGAAAGGCTCGGCTGCGCCCGCACCGTCCAGCGCGGGCCGGCATAGCAGAACGGTTGGTCGTCACGGCTCTCGAACCGATAGTCGCGGCCGGGGCGCCAGAGCGAAATGCCGAGCGCGTCCGCGCGCTCCTGCAGCGTCTGCGCGGCCTGCCTGGGCTGCCCTGCCGAGACCGCGGGTGCGCGGGGTTTGAAGATGCCCGCCTTTTCCCGGGCGATGTGCGCCAGCGTCGGCCCCAGGTATTGCGTGTGCTCGAGCCCGAGCGCGCTCACCCCGCATGCCCGGGGCTCGACCACGTTGGTGGCATCGAGCCGCCCGCCGAGCCCGACTTCCACGACCATCACCTCCACGTCGCGGAAGGCGAGGAAGGCCATCAGCGTGACGATCTCGAAAAACGTCAGCCCGGGGTCCTCGAGCGCCCAGGGGACGCGCGCGCGCAGCTCTTCGAGCAACTCGCATGCCCGCCCCTCGGAGATGGGCGAGCCGCCGAGGCGGATGCGCTCGCAGAAATGGTTCAGGTGCGGGCTGGTGTAGAGGCCCGTGCGGAGGCCCGCGGCGCGGAGGGCGGCCTCGGTGAAGGCGCACGTCGATCCCTTTCCGTTGGTGCCCGCGACGTGCAGCACGGGCGCGCCACGCTCGGGGTTGCCGAGAAGCGCGCAGGCCTCGCGCATCCGCTCGAGGCCGAGCTTCACCCCGAAGTTGCCGCGGACGAAGAGCAGCCGCTTGAGCTCCTCGAAGGTCATCGCGAGTGTGCGAAGAGGAGGGTGCGCGCGCCGCTCACGCCAGCAGGCCGAGGAGCTGCGCGAGCCGGTCGCGCATCTCCTTGCGATGCACGATGGCGTCGATCATCCCGTGCTTGAGCAGGAACTCGCTGGTCTGGAATCCTTCGGGGAGCTTCTGCCGGATGGTCTGCTCGATCACGCGGGGGCCGGCGAAACCGATCAGAGCGCGCGGCTCGGCGAGGATCACGTCGCCGAGGAAGGCGAAGGAGGCGGCCACGCCGCCGGTGGTCGGATCGAGGAGCACGCTGATGTACGGCTTCTGCACCTGGCGGAAGCGGGCCAGCGCGGCCGACGACTTCGCCATCTGCATCAGCGAGAAGATGGCCTCCTGCATGCG